>JAHXHI010000315.1 GCA_025656775.1 gamma proteobacterium symbiont of Bathyaustriella thionipta | reverse complement strand
TTGCATTTTATCCGGCCGTTTATTTCAGTTTTTCTTCCTGTTTTTATAATAATATCAATTGCTTGGAATAAACGGATGGACACTAACTAGTTTCCTGGCTCACTGCTCTTGATTTCAACCAACTTCTTCCCATTCTTACCGTGCACCAGTGTATGAGTACCATCGTCATTGCGTTCAGTGTAATGGCAGAAATTTTTTTTCTTGTGACTCCATCTCAAGCAACGCTTTGCTTGAGATTCATCTATCCACCACTTGCCGACACGTTCTTTCCCTTGTTCGGAGAGTGAACGAACGCCCCCATCCGCGCCCCAGTAGGAACTGCCAGGCCCCAGTTTATGGTGGATTCCCCGGAGCGTTTTGTCAGTGTAGAACGCTTTCAACTCATCACTTGTCAGACGTTCACCCGCCTGGGCAAACGAAGATACGAGCATCAGGACTGCAAGTAAAATTTTCTTCATTTTTCTATCCCCTTAGATCTGTCCTTTGCTTTCAAGCTAGCCTGTGGGACAGTATCACTGGCTAGCATTGAAATGTACAGCGTGTGTGCCCACTAATCCCAGACATTACATCAGCTGCTATAATATATTTAAACGACTTCTGCCTAATAATGATTCGTCAATCGTCCATTTTACTTTACGCTTTTGATTAGTTTATCCCTATTTATAGCAGCACATATTATTTTTTCAATATTTTTATAATCAATTGACTTGTTTAATCATTTTTATACAAATCAATTTTTACCCTGGTTACTTTTTATTTTCTGGCTTTTTTGTATATAAAAAAGCAATTACGCTTTACTGCCCACTTTTTAAACGCGGCTGCAGGCTTACTCCTTTTCTGGTGGTATCCCTATAATACAGGATTAACGGGCTTTATCTGAGTTTAAAACCTTTGCTGACAATCCAGAATACCGCAATACCCTTCTTCGCACCCCAAGCTCAAAAATCCCCTTAGTTGCAAACACGCTTAGTTGTTTACTCGCCCTTGTAATCCCGGTATAAAGTAATTCCCTGGACAAAATTAAACTCTCTTTTTCCGGCATCACCAGCCCTACATGAGTAAACTCAGATCCCTGAGTCTTATGAATCGTTATGGCATAAACTGTCTCTACTCTTGGCAAACGCCCTAAACTCAACCAGCGTACTGATTCATTTTCTGGAAATGCGGCCTGTAGTGTTCCTTCCTCATTCTTCCATATCAAGCCGGTATCGCCATTATAAAGTCCGATATTATAATGATTCTCTGTCACCATAATGGGTCTGCCGGGATAGAATTCATTAGCTGATGTGATTAAGCCTTTACGACGTAGTGACTGTTCAATCCTGTCATTAATATTTGCTACACCCTGCTCACCCAGTCGGGTAGCTGCAATAAAGCGAAATTGTTGTAACTGTTTAAAGGCTTGTTCAATCGTCAGAACTGTTCTGCCTGTCTCATCAGAAGCCTTATTATCTGCAAAAAGCGGCTTATAATATTGCTCAAGCATGCGATCAATCCATTGATAAAAAGAATCATCCTTAACTCGTTCTATCTGTTCTTTACCCTTGGCCAGACAGGACCAGCTCTTGTCTTCATCACCATTCATCACATATTTCGCCAGCTTACCAATCTCACCACTGCCATCAAAACGGTGACTTTTTTGTAATACGGTTAAATGATCCAGGTTCAGCAGTATATCCTCTGAAGTCTTATTGGCCTGTTCTGACTCTGAGGCCAGAATCGGAACATTAAACCCTGTCATCTCACTGAGCAGTTCACTGCTGGTCTTTGAATAGCCTGGTGTTTGTCGGGGTGCAAGATCAGATAGCACACTGCCGGCTGCAACTGAGGGTAGCTGATCGGCATCACCCAGCATAATAATGCGGCACTTTTGATCAATCGCTCGTATCAGTCGGGTCATCAGGGGTAAATCAATCATGGAGATTTCATCAATCAGAATGACATTAAAGGGTAATTTTCTGTTTACGTTATAACGAAAATCATGGCAGCCGGGTATTACGCCTAATAATCGATGCACTGTGCTGGCATTATCAGGAATGCTATTTAATGTCTCATCAGTGATAAGCGGATGCGTTTGTCTGACATCCAGTAGTGCAGATTGTAAAATACACTTAGCTTTTTGAATTGATTCATTAAGCCGCTGTGCCGCCTTTCCTGTAGGGGCTATCATTGCAATTTTCAGCTGATTAGCGGCCAGTGCCTGTAATGCAGCCAGGACCTTGGTAACGGTAAACGTTTTTCCTGTGCCGGGACCGCCGGCAATAATGCTAAATTGACGAATCAGTGCATTGGCAACGGCGATTTTTTGCCAGTCTAATGGCTCTGATTCATCACCTGATAGTGATGAAAATAATTGTTCAATTACCTGTTTTTCTGAGGTTCTGTCAAACGTCCCGGATTGTTCGGCTGAAGGACTAATTAAGTCTCTAATGGCATTGCCCAGTTCTTCCTCAAACTGCCAATAACGACGTAAGTATAATCGATTGCATTCATAGACAAGTGGTTGATTATCCTCAGGTGCAATAGTGATCTGTGATAAATGCTGATGCCAGTCTGAAAATTTTGCAAAGGCATAACCTGGCTTGTCTTCCTCTGGATTATTTTCATTGATATGATGCCAGCAGAGAGTTTCTCTGTCAGTTGCAGATTCCGCATCCAGTTTTAAACAGGTATGACCATTTCTTAAGGCCTGTGAGGTTGCCATGATAGAATGAAAGAGTAATTCATCCTGCTCCTTCTTCAGTACCTGACAAAGTGTTCTGGCAAGAAAATAATCAATAGATTGTATACCGTCTAACTGATTCTGGCATTGGTTAAAGGAACTATACATTGCTCAGCTCCTCATGTGACGATGAAGAAAACAAGGCATCCAGCTCATCTAATAACTCAGGGCTGATATCGGTATTAAACACACCCGTATCCGAGCCGGGGCTCATGCCCCTGAGATAGAGGTAATAAATTCCGCCAAAATGTTGTTTCGGCTCATAGTCTGTCAGTCGATGTTTTAAGTAGCGATGCAATGCCAGACTATAAAGGAGATATTGCAGATCGTAGAAATTATCACACACATTTTTTTCTAACGCATCGTATTGATAATCATCCAGTTGATTGCCTAAGTGGGTGGATTTGTAATCGGCGATATAATATTTATCCTGCCATTGAAAGACCAGATCAATAAAGCCATGCATCATTCCCTGAAGTGCCTGATGACCGGGTAATGATATTGGATTGGGTTTATGTGCGGCTAAAACCGTTTTATGACGTCTCTCTATACGATGTGTTGCTAATAATGCGCCTAAGGCATTTAGTTTGACCTGTTCCATCGGGAAATAAAATTCACTTTCTCTTAAAGTCTGTGCCCAGGGCAGTTCATTGAGTTTGGGTCCTTTTATTAAACGAGTATCAAGACAGGCTGTTAACCAGTCAATTAATTCACTTTGTTGTGCGCCATCAAGGCTTTCATTAAAACGACTTAATGGCCGCTCTAAGGTGCTTTGCCAGTGGGCTTGAGTGAAATCACTGTGTTCAAGAATATCATGTAATAAATTACCGGCAGCGGCACCTTTGGTAAGGGCAAAGCGAATTGACTTAACGTCAAAAGCAAGTTCAGATGAGGCGTTAACCTCATTGGATAATTCGTCTTGATCACGATCCGGTGTAGAAATGCCGCCATGTCGTAAATTACGTGTGAGTGCCGAGAAAGAACTAAGCCACCAGTTACGTTCTATTCGCCCGTTAAATACTGCCGGAGAATACAATGTTTCACTCTCTGCTGTTATCTCTCGAATCACAGAATCCAGGTTTACTAGTGAATCAATATCGTCAATCTGCTGCACATGAATACTATCGGGTTCTGAGTCTGCCAGTTCAAATATATTTTTCTGTAAATCATCCCCTGATGAGAGCTTCAACGTTTGTCCTAAAGGTGACTGATGATAATTGCTAAAGGGTGTCGCACAGAGATAACAACGATGCTCAGCACGGGTAATCGCAACATATAAAAGACGGATCGTTTCTGCATTGGCTTCTTCACGATACAGCTCCGTAATGCGTTTATCCTGTCCAATAAAATAATTTAACTGGTAGTTATCACGCTCATGGTATTTAAACAGGTCAAGGGTTTTATAAGCAAATTTTGCAGGGTCTTTATACCGGCTTGCAAAGGGAATAAACACCACTGGATATTCCATACCTTTAGAACCATGCTGGGTAATAATACGGATTAAATTAGCATCACTTTCTAAACGCAGTTCAGCTTCTGCTGAGACACCTTGTGCCTCAATCTGTTCACGCAGCCAGTTAAGTAACTGCTCTGGCTGCCGATGCTGTTGACTGGCCTGCTGTAAGAGTTCCAATAGTTGTATGGCATTGGTCAGAGAACGTTCGTGGTGTTGTGGTTCGGGTATAAAATTCTGATGTAATAATTTTAAAGCCATGGCCATAAAACCCCGTTTTAACCAGATATCACGTAATTCAAATACCTGCTCCCGGTGTTTTTCCCATTGTATTTCATCTTCCTGTAATGAAAATAGCTGTGCACTGTCACAACCCAGATAGCGGGTAGATAAAGCGGCTATCAGCAGTCGCTCATTTTCTAATTCAAGAATACCGCTTAAGACCTGCTCTAATTCAATGGCTTCGGCACTAAAAAAAACATTATCATGAGTACTTAAATACACAGAGGGATAGCCTGCCAGTCGCAAGGAATCCTGAATATAGGCGGCTTCTTTTTTATCTCTGACCAGAATGGCAATATCCTGTTCTTGCAGGTCTCTTGCACCAATTAAAGTATTTTCTGTGAGTAAGTGATGGATTTCATGACTACACCAGTTTGCCATTACCGGACAGAAATCCTGATTCATTTCTTCTTTTTTACTGCGCCCTGAACGATAGTCTTCGTTAAAAGGGAAATAGACCAGTTGTAATGCCGCATCATTATGAGCGTTGCCTGCAGCAAATTTAAGCGGTGTTTTATCGGCCTGGCTGGCAGATTTTACGGGAATATATTGAATATCAAAACCAAAAACATCGCGTGCTTTTTCAGACAGAGAATCTGGCACAGAATCAGGCAAAGGTACACCATAAAATAAACGGTTACAGGCATTCACCATCTTAGTGGAAGAGCGCCAGTTAGTATCCATCAGCCAGTGATAGTCTGCATCATGTCTGGCAGAGAGATAGGTAAACACATCACCACTGCGAAACGCATAGATCGCCTGTTTGGGATCACCTATCATATAGAGTGCGCTGTGCTTGTCTGTATCAATCGTGTTATTGCTTTGATAGATGGCTTTTAATATCGCGTACTGCTGCGGGTCGGTATCCTGAAATTCATCAACTAAAGCCACAGGGTATTGTTCATTGATCCGTTGTGAGAGGTGAGCGTTTTTTGCTACCGCACTGGCAAGCTGATTGATCAGATCATCATAATTCATCACTCTGGCGCGTTGTTTAACCTGTGCAATTTTTTGACGAATAATGCCAATACCCTGTGCAGCGATTTGATAACTCTGTGCTTTTTGTAGCTGAGCATCTATGACCAAGGCATCACTTCGAAGTTGTTTAACAGGAGCAAAGAGATCATTTAATTGTTGTTTTATGCCAGCGTCTTTTTTTCCATAACGAGTGCCGTTAAAAACACTGGCTGCTTGTTTGGGCATCGCTTGTATTGTACTGCCTGAAGACTCTTTATATAAAGCTGAAGGCTCTTTCAAAGAGGCTGAAGGCTCCTGAAAAAAATCACGCTTGAGCCAATGCATTAATTCATCCCATTCTTCACTTCTGGCCTGCTTTTGTTTGTGCGGCTCAATCAGCTCGGCAAACACCATTGACTGGTTTGCCTGTAAAGCCTGTAAACAATCGAATTTTTGTCTTTGAAATTGTGCCTGAATAGCTTCCGGTGTTTTTACCTGCACAGGCGTTGTGGATGATAAGACATCATTAAAGGCCTGACGAAAATTATCGGGTGCCGGCCAGTTTTGTGTCAATAATTCATAGTGACTATTTTCCTGATAAGCCAGAGTTCGATACCAGTCACGTACGGCTTCTAATTCAATGTCCGCTGTATCGGCTTCCATCTGTATATTAAAGTCAATACCACTGCTGAAAGCCTGCTGAGATAAGACTCGTTTACAAAAACTATGAATGGTGAAAATAGAGGCTTCATCCAGATGCAGCAATGCATTATGTAGAGCAGGATACACCTCTTCTATACTAAATTGTTTGGTGAGTGCCGCAAAAAAAGTATCGCCTTCATCAAACCGCCCCCATTGTTCCAGAGCATGGCGTATTTCTTTGGCGATACGGCCACGAAGCTCTTCTGTGGCTGCCCGGGTAAAGGTCATCACCAGAATATTTTTTACATCCAGTTTACGCTCCAGCAACAGACGCAAATAGATACGGGTAATATTAAATGTTTTACCTGTACCGGCACTGGCTTCTATCAGATGACACCCTCTTAAAGGCAGCGTTTCCGGGATAAGTTGCTGTGCCTCTTTAAAAGATGAGTCAGTCATTATGAACATTCTCCTGACGAGCAGCATATAAGGGCTGATAGATTTTTTCGATACGTGACTGCCAGTACGCCTGCCATTGTGGTATTTGTGCACTATCTCCCCAGAACCAGTGCACATAGGGATCACTGCCCAGTCCCTGAGTTTGAAAATCATCATGCCAGAATGCCGAAAAAGCATGCTCACTTAATGGTTTAAGCACAGGCTGATTTTTTCTGTCTTTTTTGATAAGACAATGTTTCTGTCCTAATGCGGCATTTAATAATAAAGGCGACTGCATACCCTCCTGCCAGCATTGTAATAAGTCTGCTAATAATTCATGTGCATTATCAAGCGGTTCAAAATACACACTTGATAATGTTTCATCTTTAGTACCACGAAAGAGTCCTTGTGTCATATAAGTTTGTGAGCTGTTTTCAAACGCAATTTGAGCGATCAGGTGATGTATCCATAAACGCATATCGTCCTTACCTTTGGCTGTCGCCAGTCGCCAGTAAAGCAGACGATTGTTTAATACGGGTAATTCTGCATTGATGGTCATATTGTCTATAGTGATACTGACGGCCTGGGTTTCCAACGCCTGCTCAGACTGACTGAGCAGGCTATTAACCTGTTCAGCAAACTCACAGGCCTGTTCCTGCCATTGTTGTAAATCATCTTCAATGGCAGGTGTATCAGGCAAGGTACCACTGAGACTAAAGCCACGCATGAGATCGGTCATGACCTGTTCATTGTCATTATCCATTAAGGCGGTACTGACAATTTTATCCTGTATCAGATAACGATCCAGATGATTCGTGACAAAAGGTTCAGTGTCATCAAGCACTGATGATCGATTTGCTTCAAGATATAGTCCCAGTCTGTGTTGAGCAAATTGTTTACAGGGATTTTCAAAAAACTGAACCAGTTGTTCTGCATTAACACTCAGCTCTTCATTATCAGCGGTATTCACTGCATCCAGTCTAGACAGATTATTGCGGCTATTACCCGCTTCACTGAGTTTTAACCAGTGTGCATTGAAGCTTTGCAGTGGCATGCCTGAATAGTTATCTATATTGAACGCCTGTAGTGGCACCTTAAGTAGTTGTGTTTCTTCAGGACTTTCACTACTTGTTTTTTCTTGTTGTAAAAGCTGCCAGCCATAGCCTTTTTCTAAATAGTCTATTAGCTCCTGAAGCACCAGAGATGGCTCACGTTTATTATTGGTTTTTATATCATGTCCCTGATAACTGAGATAGAGCCTTTCCCGACAGGATATTAATGCTTCAAGAAATAGATATCGATCATCTCCACGTCGAGAACGATCACCCTTGCGAGGTAACGTCATTGACATTAAGTCAAATCCCATTGGTTGACGTTGACGGGGGAATTCACCATCATTAAGACCTAACACTGCAATAACCCGAAACGGCACACTACGCATCGGCACCATAGAACAAAATGTCACCTGTCCAGCCATAAATTGACGACCGGGTTCTGCCTGACTGAAATGGTTCAGTAAAAAATCACGGATAAGTGATAAGGGCAGTTTTTTGTCATAGTTTGCATGATGGGTGTATTCACCTAAATCATCGATAGCCTGCTCTATAATCTGCTGTGCATTGCTGTCAACAGGCAAGCTGCTGAACAGCGCTTCTTTGGCCTGCAGTAAAAATTGCTGCCATTCATTCGGGGTTCTATCAGTGGTGAGTGCCTGAGCATAATATTGAAGCTGCTCCAGTAACTCAAAATAACGCCCTAGTAACAGGGCTTCGTCACCTTCAACATCAGGTAGTAAGAGTTGATTCTGATAGATATTGGTCTGATCACTTTTGGCAAAGCCTAATAACAAACGGTTCAAGCCCTGATGCCAGCTGAATTTATCATTTATATTTTTATTAGAAGTGTCATTCGTATATTGAACTGCGTTATCATTCAGTATATGTTGTTTATGAGCACCGTCCAGTCCCCAATGAATCGCAGCATGATTGATCCAACGTTCTAATAACAGCAAATTATCTTCTGAAAAATTAAATTTTTCCTGCAACGCCGGTAATCGTAGATAGCCCAGGATCTGACTCACCTGAAAACGGCTATCAGGTAAATCCAGTAAATTAATAAATGCCTGCACCAGCGGCTCTAAATCTTTCAAGGTGCGATCCGCTATGGAACAGGGCAATGGCGGCACATGTTCACTCCAGTCACTCCAGCCATGCGCAAAAACGGCATCCACATAGGGTGCATAGTTTTCTACATTGGGACACATCACCAGAATATCTTTAGGGGTCAGACTATTGTCATTATTAATCTGATGTAATAGCCAGTCATGCAGGGCCTGAATTTCACGCAGTGCACTATGTGCAGATGCCAGAGTGATGCTATTGTCTATTTGAACATGCGCACATTTTTCTCCTGACTGAGGATATCGTCTGTCACGCAGTTGTAGAATATCAGATTGAATCTGTTGTAGTACTGTGGCACGTTCACCTTGTTCACAGGCTAATGCTTCAGGAGATTCATAAACGGGAATTTCAATACTGCTATGCTCTGCTAACAGATATAAAAAATCTTTACCCTGTGCGCCCAGATTTGATAATAAGGGATTGCTGGTTTCTATCGGCTGTATTTCGTCACAGTACCTGGCCATTGGCAGATCACTGCTATTGAGCCATCGATAAAACTGTTCTTTAGCCTGGCTTTTATCTGTTTTTAAGTCACCCCAGTATTCAACACAGGGATTGAGGTGAAAAACATGCACCTGTGTCTGCTGCCCCAACTCACTTAAAAATTCCAGCCATATGGGTGGTAATGTATTGATACCAAAGAGGCTGATGCGCTCAGGAAAATAATATTTATGTTGCTTTAGACTCTCCATTGTCTCTTTAAGCAGATGAACAGGATGCTGCAGATCCTGTTCAACCAGTAATTGCCAAAGAAATGCCTGCCATTTAGCGGCGTCATTATAAGCTGCCGGCCCTTCTAAACTTTCATCTAAGCCGCTGCCTTTTTCCCATGCGATGATCCAGTCAGGGCGAAATATAAGATATTGTTCAAATAAATCGGCTAATTGACAGGCCAATTGAAAACGCTTGTCTTCATTCGCCTGACTTTGTTTAGCCGTCGCTTTCTTGTTTAAACCCTCTTTAGCTGCCCAATAGCGTGTTGCTTCTTCACATAAAGGATTGTTAATAACCCTGTCACTGGCCAGGAGTTCATGTATTCGCCAGCTCAGAACTTCACGGGTATAGGTTGATTTTTCCGATACATTATCTTTACCCAGCACGGCTCTAATCTGATTCCAGAAAAACTGCATTGGCAGACTAAAGCTCAGGTTCATACTAATACCGCGACTCTCAGCTAATTTGAGATTCAGCCAATGCTGCATACCTTTACTTTGTACAAGAATGATTTCTTCACTCAAAATAGCATCATTAGTACCTGTCTGCATCACTCGATCGAATAAAATTACCAGGTTTTCCAGGCGATTGGCGGGATAGATATTAATCAATAATATTCTCTTCTGAGGTTAGGTAGATTAAAATTTGAACAGTTACTGTCTGCTCCTTAACACATTTTCAAACAGTATCACTAAAGCTCATAGCTGACAATATTTGCCCTGATATTAAGTGATAACTTCTGCACATATTGCCTCTTTCACATGCTCAGAAAATTGTTGGCATATAATTATGCTAGAATCAAATTATCATTGTCTCATGTCATGGAAGTCAACATGCCCAATCCAACTTCAATTCGTGTCAATATTCTCAGCAATTTTCTTATCATTACCGGACTGGTTGCGGCATCATTATTGGGCTTACAATACTATTTCAGCCAGCAGATAGCGGTATCCGCTGTTCACAAAAGTTTTACTCAGGCTGCCGCGAGATTATCCCAGCAGATTCAAATTAAAGACCAGTGTAACTATTCAGCATGATTTTTAATCTCAGATAAAATCAGGTAACTTTTTATCAAATAACAATTCCAATGCAAGACTTGAACTTACA
>JAHXHI010000115.1 GCA_025656775.1 gamma proteobacterium symbiont of Bathyaustriella thionipta | reverse complement strand
GAAGTTTCACTACCTGAAAATGTAATTGCATTTAAGAAAAAATAATTTGGTCGGGGATGGCCGTTGTCACAACTAGGTCTACACCCGTTGAAACAGCTTAATAATGGTGATCTGGATTTGGTGTTACTGGCATTGCCTTATCCATCTACGGGGGTTGTGATGAACAGTTTTTATAAAGATCAATTCTATTTTGCTCAACATAAAGACTCACAATTAAATAAGCAGGTATTAGATGCGGATTACTCTAATCTGGATGATCATACATTGTTATTACTTGAAGATGGGCATTGTATGAGAGACCATGCATTATCAGCCTGCCATCTGGAGCGCTCAGAAAAAATTAATGCTTTTTCAGCAAGCAGCTTACATACACTGGTGCAGATGGTGAATAATGATCTGGGTGTGACTTTTTTACCGGAAATGGCTATTGCCTCGGGTATTTTAAATAATACTGATATTACACTCAGCGAATTAGCGGATAAGAATAATAATTATCGTGAAATTGGTTTTGCCTGGCGTATACAATCCAATAGAACTGATGAGTTTGAACAGTTATTTACTCTGGTAAAACAGCAAATTGCTCATTTATTACCGGTTAATGAATAAATCGCTTAATAGAGTTCGTATGAGTAATAAAGAAGTGTCAGAAAATAAGGTCTCAATTAATGCTTTTTTATTAACTCGTCAATGGCGTGACACTGTAAAAGGCATTGTCCTGGATTTTTGGTTTAGTAGTGCATCAGGCCCTGTTCATGTACTTATTGAAAATCAGCAAGCTGTCTTTTTTATCCGCCTGGAAGACTCTCAGCGAGTGCTGGATGCCTTAACTTCGATTGAGAACTGCCAGATTAAACCACTGAAATTGAAAGATTTTGAACATAAACCCGTGGCTGGCGTTTATTTTAATTCACAACAAGCTGTTTACCAGGCCAGAGAACGATTGCAACAATTAGCGATCAGGCACTATGAAGCCGATGTAAGACCTGTCGAACGCTATTTAACGGAACGTTACTTGAACGGGCCTGTCACCATTGAGATAAATGCTGATGATGCACTTACTATGAAATCATCAGATAAATTATTGGTGAATCCTCTGATTAAAGCGCAAGTGAATACGCAGGACAATAAGCCAACACTTAAAATCATGTCACTGGATATTGAAACAGCCTATGACAGTCGTGAACTCTATTCTATTTCGTTGCTCTGTAAACAATGGCATATTACTCTGATGAAGGGTGAGTTTGTTCCGAATCAACAGAATATTGAATTTTTTTCTAATGAAAGCGATTTGCTGCTGCGTTTTATTGACATCGTTTTACAGCAAGATCCCGATATATTAATAGGCTGGAATGTCATTAACTTTGATTTGCGCTTTTTACAAAAAAAAGCCGATCAATTAAAAATGTCTCTGACTATTGGTCGAGGTGAAAGTTTACCTGTCTGGAGAAAAGCACAAACAGAACAAAATCATTATTTTTTATTGATTCCGGGTCGTGTGGTGCTGGATGGTATTGATACCCTGAAAAGTGCGACATGGAATTTCCCCAGTTTCTCATTAGAGTCTGTTGGTCAGACCCTTCTGGGGCGTGGAAAACTACTAGAAACCCAGGAAATAGAACCTCAGGCGGATAAAGCTAAAATTAAAAAAAACCATGACCCCTTAAAGAATGCGAAACAAATAAAACGACTTTTTTATACCGATCAACTGGCTTTAGCGGCCTATAATCTCGAAGACTGTCAATTGGTTTGGGATATTTTTGAACACACGGAATTAATTTTGTTTGCGATAGAACGGGCAAGACTGACAGGATTGGAGATGGATAGAATCGGTGGTTCAGTTGCCGCATTTGACAACTTATATTTACCTCGTCTGCATCGTAAAGGCTTTGTTGCTCCAAATATTAGTGATCGAGAAGAAAGTTTGTCAGCGCCGGGCGGTTATGTAATGAATTCTAAACCGGGTCTGTATGATAGTGTATTGGTTCTGGATTATAAAAGTTTGTATCCTAGTATTATATGTACCTTCAGAGTTGACCCATATGCCCGGATTAAAGCAGAAGAACCGGGAAGCTCAGATTGTATTCCAGGATTTAACGGGGTGAGTTTTGCCCGTGATGAATTTATTTTACCTGATATTATTCAGTCGCTCTGGCATGCCAGAGATAATGCAAAAAAAATGCATAATACAGCGCTTTCACAAGCAATTAAAATTATTATGAATTCATTTTATGGTGTCCTTGGAACTGCGGGATGTCGTGTACATGATGCACGCCTGACAAGCTCAATAACCTTAAGAGGGCATGAGTTAATGAAACAGACAGTCCTGTTAATTGAAGCGGAAGGTTATGATGTGATTTATGGCGATACAGACTCTGTTTTTGTATCCTTAGGCTCACAAATAGAGCAATCAAAAGCGGACAAAATTGGTTGTCAGTTAACTGAAAAAATCAATAACTACTGGCAAAAATCGTTGCAGGATGAATATCAGATTGAATCGTTTTTAGAGATGGAGTATGAAACGCACTATCAGCGTTTTTTTATGCCCACGGTAAGAGGCTCTGATAAAGGCAGTAAAAAACGGTATGCAGGATTAATTGTCAATAATAATCAAAGTAAGATAACCGATAAAAATAATGACCGTATTGTGTTTAAAGGATTAGAAACCGTTAGAACAGACTGGACAACGTTAGCCAGAAATGTGCAGCAGGAAATATATCATCGTATTTTTCATGATCTTCCTTATGAAGATTATCTGAAGACAATTGTGTACAGATTAAAGCAGGGAAAATTTGATGAACAATTAATCTATCGAAAACGCTTAAGACAAAAATTGTCAGATTATAAAAAAAATAAGCCACCTCATGCTCAAGCGGCACTAAAGGCAGAGGCATATGCAAAAAAAAAGGGCTTATCAAAACGTTATCAAAATGGTGGCTGGATAGAATATGTAATAACAATAATGGGGCCTGAACCCGTAGAGTATAATGAATACACATTAGATTATGAACATTATATTGAAAAACAAATTGCACCGGTTGTTGATGCGTTGTTAATGGTGGTTGGGACCTCATTAGAAAAAATTATTCAGAGACAATATGAGTTGTTTTAACTGGGGCATATTAAGTATTTAATCAATATTTCTTTGCCAAAAAATGTTATTGAATGTCATTTTTGTCGTAACATTGTGTCGTATATAACAAAAAAATTATATTTTTATAATATTCACTTCCTGTGAAAAAATTCTAAATACTCTTAATAGTTGTAAAAGCAACAACTTACCTGATTTGTGATGTGAGTCTGAGTAAGATAAATATGATTGGCATATCCGTTGCATTATTTTTATTGTAAGCTCTTGTACGGTAAGCGACCCTCCGTTTTACCGTACCTTTTTAATATTACTGCTTCAAAATTTTCCTGTTTCCTGTTTTTAAAGGAAAGTCTATCACGTTAAATATGACATGACAGTGACATGTCATAAGTATTTGTGCAGATCATAATGTCATGACTTAATTATTTTTTGACTGTCAACAGCTTTCTGTAGAAAGGTTGTTTGACTATTAAATTCAATAAAAACAATAGGTTATGTTTTTTTTGTTGAAATTGGCACGGTTGGTGCTTTAAGGTAGTGTATGAACGGAATGTGTTTGAGTTATAGCTCTCTATTTCGTTTTTAGTCGATAACCTGAAACTAAAAAAATATTTAATTTCAGGATTTTAACATTTTTATGTTGTCAGAGTTGCCCAATCAGCTTATTACCATGAGTAGTATCGATTTTGATTGGGCCTTTTTTTGGCCAGTCAGTTTTTATACCCTCTAATTATTCTGTTCTGAAACGCTTATTTTTTGTAAATACCTATAGAGTGTCCGTTCACTAATACCCAACTCTTGTGCCGCTGACAAACGGTGACCGTTATGAGCTTCCAGAGTATGTTTTACTGTTTCAAGATCAGGCTTATGAGATTTTTTGGTTATTAGCGGTGTCGGCGGCGGTATATCTGCAGTGGCCTGAGTCTGATGATGAGTGGTTGGAAAATCTTCTATATCCATATCATCAAATTCATTGTTTAAAATATGGTGAGGATTTTTATCGATGGTTAAATGTTCTTCAGTAATCGGATCGCCCGCTGAAAGGATAACAGCACGCTCCATGATATTGCGTAATTCTCTTATGTTTCCAGGAAAATTGTAAGAGGAAAGAATTTCAATAATATCGGAGTGTAATGGGATATGTTGCGCTCCATCTTCAATTTTTCGTAAAAAATGCTCTGCTATGGCAGGAATATCGGCTTTACGATCGCGCAGTGGTGGGACATGAACAGGAAAGGTTGCAAGGCGATAGTAGAGATCCTGGCGAAAGGTGCCATTACTGACCATTTTTTTTACATCCTGGTTCGTGGCTGCAATGATACGCACGTCCACATCAAAGTAATGTGTTCCGCCAATACGGCGTATGGTGCTGCTTTCCAGGACACGCAGCAGCTTGGTCTGCAGGTCTAATGAGAGCTCGCCTATTTCATCAACAAATAGAGTGCCGCCGTTAGCAGATTCTATTAAGCCAATTTTTTGCTTGGTTGCACCTGTAAAAGCCCCTTTTTCATAACCGAATAACTCACTTTCGATGAGTGTTTCACCAATAGCGCCACAATCAACAACAATCATTGGCTTGCAGCTTCGTTTGGAAAAATGATGAATATAATTAGCCACACAATCTTTACCAACGCCACTTTCACCTTCAATAAAAACAGTTGACAAAGTAGGCGCAACACGATGCAAAATGCTGGTCAGGCGTAAAATAGCAGGTGTACGACCAATCAGGAGTTGCGGATCTTTTTCTTCCTGTGTAATCGTGACCATGGTTTCACCCATGTAATGAATCTCACCTTGATCGTTATGGATAGGGCTGGCGCTAATCTGAACGTGTTCTTCTTCATCACCATGTTTATGTATGTGTAAAACACTGGTGGACTTACCCGTGCGCATGACCGTTTCTAAGGGGCAATGTTCTCCATGCTGACTACAGGGAGAATTGTAGTCATGTGATATCTCGTAGCAAAACATGCCGTCAATTTGTTTTTTGGTATGAAAAGAATTACGGTATGCTTTATTTGAAGCAACAATCTGATAATGACGATCAATAATAACAAAGGGATCATTGAAAATATTAATCAGATCATCACAGGATGGTTTGGATATATCATCCTTTTTTAATTGAACAGCAGGTTTTGATTCCGAACGTTCAGAAATAACTATTTTGTCGTATGAATTTTTCATGGCGATCACTTTAGATTCTTTATAATAATTATATTTTTATTGCCTGAAATGACGAATCCATTTATGTCATGACATTTTCATTATAAAGATATTGATTAATATTGCACTGAAATAGGTCATATTTTTAAAAAATAATTAGTTAGAAATGGAAAGTTTAATTGATCCAGATCAAATAAATTTGACATTTAGGCTAAAATATTTTTTAATAAGTCATATAAATCATTGTTTTATAACCATATTTTCTATAAGGTTATTTTTTCAACTACAAACAACAATGGCATTTAATTAACAGTGAGAGAGTTAATATTGATGAATAAGTTGAATAAAATGGCTTCAAGGAGGACATTATGTCTAAAGTAACAATCTATGATACTCCCATGCTGGATGAGCTGGAAAATGGCGAATGGCCAAGCTTTATCTCATCATTTAAGCGTTTAAGAGATGACCACCCTAGTGAGCGCATCAATTCTATGGTTGGCGGGTTATTAGGCCAGCTGGAACATTCCTACGAAACGCGTATGGGCTGGTGGAAAGGTGGTACTGTTTCTGTATTTGGTTACGGCGGCGGTATTATTCCTCGTTTTTCTGAAGTGGCTGATCATTTCCCCGAATCCAAAGAGTTTCATACCGTTCGAGTTCAGCCGCCGGCAGGTAACTTTTATACTGCTGATATCCTGAATCAATTGGCTGATGACTGGGAACAGCACGGCTCGGGCCTGCAAACGTTTCATGGTCAAACCGGTAATATTATGTTTATTGGTTCAACAACAGCTGAAATGCAGCCCTTTTTTGATAAGGTTAATTCCTATGGCTTTGACTTGGGTGGTGCAGGTCCATGTGTTCGTACGGCAATGGCCTGTGTCGGTGCTGCCCGTTGTGAGCATTCCTGTGCTAATGAGCATGGCTTGATGCGTCATCTGGTGAATGAATTTCAGGATGACTTACACCGACCTGCTTTGCCTTATAAATTTAAGGTAAAAGTCTCGGGCTGTCCAAATGACTGTACCAATGCCATTGAACGTGCAGATATGGCGGTAATTGGTATCTGGCGTGATGATATGAAAGTTGATCAGAACGAAGTTAAGGCATTTGTTGAAGCAAAAGGTCGTGACTATGTGATTGACAATGTGACGGATCGTTGTCCTTCCAATGCGATTAAACTGGCTGATGACAATACACTTGATGTTAATAACAAAGAATGTGTCCGTTGTATGCATTGTATCAATGTCATGACCAAAGCACTGGCGCCTGGTGATGATACGGGTGTGACTGTTCTGATTGGTGGTAAGCGTACTTTGAAAATTGGTGACATGATGGGTACCGTCGTTGCGCCATTTCTGAAAGTTGATACCATGGAAGAAATTGAGTATCTGGTTGAACTGACCGGTGAAATGATTGATTTTTTTGCAGAAAATGCTTTAGAGCATGAGCGTACCGGTGAAATGATTGAGCGTATTGGTCTGGTAAACTACCTGGAAGGCATTGGTCTCGACCTTGATCCCAACATGGTGAGTGAGCCTCGTCAGTGTTCATATGTACGTATGGATGGCTGGGACGAAGAAGTTAAGAAGTGGTATGACAAGAAAGCTGAAGCGGTGACTGCTTAAGGCTTTTTGTAAGAAGCCCTGTTAAACAGGCATAAAAAATGCCCGTCAGGTGAATACCGGCGGGCATTTTTTTTGCCTGGAAGAAATTATGACAATATCGTTAATATTGCTGGTAATGTTATCAGGGATACCAGACTGCTCACCATAACCGCACTGGCATAAAGTCCTGTATCTAATTTATAGCGATTACATAAGACAAGTCCTAGCAGCATACTTGGCATGCCTCCTTCAATGACCACAGGTAATAAGTATATTTCTGATATCGGTAGCGTTTGCCCGATGCTCCAGACAATAAAGGGCATCAGTATGAGCTGTATAGCGGTAATAGCCAGAACCGGCTTAATATCGTGTAATGAAATAAGCTGGGGGCGTAGGCTCAAGCCCAGAGAAAATAACATAAGAGGGATAACAGTATTACCCATTTTATAAAATACACCGGTGAAAAATTCTGGCATGGGTACATTATTAAGATTGAGTGTAATGGCCAGAATGGTTGCCCAGATAGCGGGCACTTTTAACATGGATAATAATAATTTACTGAGCTTTTCCTGCTCACCATAGGAGCTGGCAATATAAATACCCAAAGAAAGTAATATAGGGGTACAGGCAAACACATCGTATTGTAAGGCAATACTTTTACTCCAGCTGCCAAAGGTTTCTTCAAGCACAGGCAGGCCCATATAGGTGGCATTAGGAAAGCTTGCCGCCAAAATAAGTGCACCCATTGCTGCTCTGGGAAGATGTGTACTAAAATGACTAAAAAGAATGGCCAATAACATAGAGCCAAGCACACCGCCGCCAGCCATGGTTGCAATATAGACGCTATTTTCCATCAGTGGTGCCAGCCAGAGTATCTCTAAAATCAATGCGGGTAACATAAAATAATAGACCAGAGAAGAAATGACTGTGAGGCTATTCTCAGCAGTCACTGCCTTATTGGTTACTTTTTCACAGATGAATTGCCAGATAAATCCAAAAACAGCGATGGATAACATCTGGGTGAGAATTAAAACCATAATTTGTTACTGTCTAGTCAGTGGCAATAAAGGGAGAGTCTATTATATTATAATAAACGCCAATTTATAACCATTTTTTTAAGGCAGAAAGTAATGCTTCGGGATCAATTGGTTTGGTCAGGTGTTCATTCATTCCTGCTTTATAGCAACGTTCTCTTTCTTCTTCAAGTGCATGTGCTGTTAATGCAAAAATGGGGATGGAGTCACCTTGTAGCTGAAGATGAGTACGAATTTTCTTAGTTGCTTCAATACCGTCCATGACAGGCATTTGAATATCCATAAAGATCAGCTTGTATGGGTGAGTTTCATCCTGGTTTCAAACAGCTCAACGGCTTCCAGGCCATTGTTTGCAACCGTCACATTTAAATTAAGACGTTTCAGTAAGGCTTTAGCAACCAATTGATTGACTTTATTATCTTCAACCAATAAAACAGGCACGTGGTTAAAGTCTGCTTTATTCTGTTTGGGTCGTTGCGTCTTATCAGCGTCTTTTATGTGCTCTGAAGGTGTTAAGCTCTCTTTTATTGCATTAATCAAAAATGAAGGTAAAAGTGGTTCATGGAGAATGCTGGACGGTTTAATCGGTAGCTCCGGAATCGGTGAACGACTGACATCATATGCATTCAAAATTAAAGTGGTGCAGTGATGTTTTTTATTATTTAATTCTTCGAGTTGATTTAAAAGTATCGGGTTATCAATCAGAGTGTGGGCATTGATAATGCATGTCAGGGTATGCTTTATTGTATTATCATTGGCGGATAAAAATTTTGATAAATAATCATAATCAATTATCTTTTTAAATGAATGATACTTTAAGCTGAGTTCACTCAGCATCTTTTGTGTTAAATTGTTATGAGTTTCTGAACTATCAACGATTATAAATTCATTGATTATACTGTCATCTCTGTTATTCGTGATAGTAGGGGTATCACTATTGGAATTAGAATGAATTAATGGCAGCGTAAAGTAAAAAGTACTGCCTGTTTCAAAAGTACTTTTTACACCAATTTTACCCTTCATTAAATTAACCAGCTGCTTACTGATACTGAGTCCAAGGCCAGTACCGCCATATTCACGGGTAGTTGAAGTATCTGCCTGAGTGAATGCCGTAAATAATTTATTTTGTTGTTCCTGAGTTAAACCAATACCTGTATCCTGTATTTCAATCTTCAACTGTTTATCTGTGCAGTAATTAACGTAATTATCAGAAGTGTTATCAGTTTCATCCAGAGTGATTGATATCACTATCTGACCTGACTCTGTAAATTTTATGGCATTATAAATAAGGTTGGTCATAACCTGAGTGATACGAAGTGAGTCACCGATTAGAATTTTGGGGATGGCTGGAGATAAATAATAATAAAGAGACAGGCCTTTTTCGACGGCCTTACTATGAGTAATGTGAAATAGCTGATTGATAATATCCTCGAATTTAAAATCAATGTTTTCAATGGTGATTTTGCCCGCTTCAATTTTTGATAGATCCAGTACATCATTGATAAGATCTAACAATACATTAGAAGAAGATTGAATCTTTTCAAGATAATTTCGCTGTAATTCATCCAGCGGGGTTTCTAAAGTAAGATAGCATAAACCAATAATTGCATTCATTGGCGTACGGAGTTCATGACTCATATTGGCAAGAAAGTCACTTTTTTGCTGGCTGTGTTCTTCAGCTTGCTGTTTGGCTTTCTTTAATGCCTCTTCTGTTTTCTTGCGAATACTGATGTCCTGGAACACCGTGACTGAACCAGAAAAATCCTGTTGATTAAATAAGGGGTCAGAATGAACACGAACAGGAAATATGGAACCACCTTTACGAGTAAAAAACTGCTTTTCATTAATATAAGACTGGTTCCTTTGTACACTGTTAAGGCTTTCACATTGTTCAACTGGAATGAGGTTACCTTGCTCATCCTGAAAATGTATGAGGTTATGAATGTTTTTGCCTAATATTTCATTCGCTGAATAGCCTAAGAGTTTTTCAGCCTGAAGGTTTATAAAAATACAAATGCCCTTTTTGTCCAAAGCATAAACACCCTCACCCATGGTATTGGTTAACAAATGTAAAAACTTGTTTTTTTCTGAAATAAGTGATTCATTTTCTTTTTGTTGAGTGATATCTGTTCGAATAGAGACATATTTAAAGGGTTTATTGTGTTTATCAAGAAAAGGAACAATAGTGGCATTAACCCAGTAGAATGAACCATCCTTCGCACGATTCTTTATTTCGCCATGCCAGACCTGGCCATTGCTGATGGTGTCCCAAAGGACTTGAAAAAAATGTTCTGAATGTTCATTGGATTTGGTGATACGGTGATTAGTATGAAGCAGCTTCTCTCTGGAATGACCAGAAATTTGACAAAACTTGTCATTAACATAAGTGATGTTACCGAAAACATCAGTTTCACTCACAATTGAATGTTGATTGAGTGCAAACTGCTGAAAATCCAGATCATTAACGATTTCATTCAGGGTATTCAAAATAGTGTTTTGTCGTTTAAATGAAAAAATAATAACGAGCACTAAAAAGAGTGTAATGAACATCATTGCTGTTTTATAGGGGTGTAGACCTAGTTGTGACAACGGCCATCCCCGACCAAATTATTTTTTCTTAAATGCAATTACATTTTCAGGTAGTGAAACTTCC
>JAHXHI010000152.1 GCA_025656775.1 gamma proteobacterium symbiont of Bathyaustriella thionipta | reverse complement strand
CATAATGGTTTATTGATCTGATCCTTGTTTATGTAAAAAGTTCCCTTATTATATCAATTTTTCTCATTTATAATGATCTTGCCCTGCCTATTACTTAAGAATAGAAAGTGAATTTTAACATATATTGATGTTATAATAGACGGCTTATTTGCTCTTTAATACATTTTGCTGTGCTTTTTATGGGGATCCCAAATGCATCCTATGCTTACTATTGCTGTTCGTGCAGCTCGTGCTGCCGGTACGGTTATTTACCGCTCTATGGACAAGGTCGATAATTTAAAAATTACCACCAAAGCCGCTAATGATTTTGTTAGTGATGTTGATCGTCAGGCTGAAATGGCTATTATCGACATTATTAAAAAAGCCTATCCTGATCATGCCATTAAAGCAGAAGAAAATGGAGAGCTACAGGGTAATTCTGATTTTCAATGGATTATTGATCCTCTGGACGGTACCACTAACTTCCTGCATGGCTTTCCACAATTTGCCGTATCCATTGCCTTTAAGCAAAATGGCCGTCTTTCACAGGCTGTTGTCTTTAACCCGGTTAACCAGGAACTGTTTACAGCCAGCCGTGGTGAAGGTGCAATGCTTAATGACCGTCGCATTCGGGTCTCTAAACAAAAAGGTCTGGAAGGTGCATTATTAGGCACGGGATTTCCTTTTAAAAGCCAGCAACATTTAGATGTCTATATGGAAACCTTCAAGGCACTATTCCCCACAACAGCAGGAATAAGAAGACCCGGTTCTGCCGCACTGGATTTAGCCTATGTAGCTGCCGGACGTATGGATGGTTTCTGGGAAATAGCCCTCAATGACTGGGACATGGCTGCCGGTGCTTTATTAGTAAAAGAAGCAGGCGGTTTAGTGGGTGATTTTTCTGGTGGCGATGATTTTCTTGAAACGGGTAATGTCATAGCAGGCTCACCCAAAGTATTTAAAGAGATTTTACAAACAATCAAGCCGCATCTGAGCTCAGACCTGGCTCGATAGACGACCTTTCAACTTTCGAGACTGAATTGAATTCCTCGTTAAATACTGGAATTCAATTCATTAAAGACAACTACACTTCTTCGTATATTTCTTCTTCCTGTTCACCTTCTCGTTTCACAGGCGCTAAATCTTCTTTACTGATACCCATTGATACTAATACCGAACTGGCTACATAGACAGAAGAGTAGGTACCGACAAACACACCCGCCAATAATGCTGTTGCAAAACCATGAATGAGTTCGCCACCCAGCATGAATAGCGCTACTAATACCAATAGGGTTGTTAATGAAGTAATTAAGGTTCTTGATAGTGTCTGATTTAATGAAGAATCTATGACTTCAATCGCATCGCCTTTGCGTATTTTACGGAAATTTTCACGAATACGATCAAACACCACAATGGTATCATTAAGTGAATAACCAATTACCGCCAAAACTGCCGCTAAAACAGTCAGATCAAATTCAATTCCAAAAACCGAAAATAAACCTAAAACAATAATCACATCATGCGCTAAAGCGGTCACTGATCCCAGAGCAAAGCGATATTCAAAGCGTAATGCAACATAGATTAAAATACACACCAGCGCTGCCAGCATGGCAATACCGCCTGTTTCTGTAAGTTCTTCACCGACCTGAGGACCCACAAATTCAACCCGGCGATTTTCTACATCAGCATTTTCAGCTCTGAGTAAATCAAAAATTTCAGTGGAAATATCAGCATTAGAAACCCCCTCTTTAGGCGCGACACGTACCAGCACCTCATTAGAAGCGCCAAAATGCTGCACAACCGCATCGCCAAAGCCATTACTATGCAATTGCTCACGAATAGGCTTCAGTTCTACCGCCTTGGGGTAAGCCACTTCCAGTAATGTACCTCCGGTAAAATCCAGGCCAAACTGCAGACCGCGAATGGCCAGAGAAGCAATGGAAATCACTATAAAAGCGGCGGACAGCATCATCGCCATTTTGCGATGATTCATAAATTTAATCTGTGTATTTGTCAGTATTTGCATAATATTTATCAGTCAATTTTAACTAGTTTAACGCGCATTTAATGCGCGTTAAACGCATAATTTTTTGTCCATGGTTATCAGATAGAAATATCTTTTACCTGTTTCCCGCCATACAGCATATTAACAACGGCTCTTGAAACCATGATCGCAGTGAACATTGAGGTCACAATACCAATTGACAGGGTCACGGCAAAACCTTTAATGGGTCCGGTTCCCACAACAAAAAGCACAAATGCCGCAATCAGTGTTGTAATATTGGCATCAGCAATGGTCATTAACGCTTTTTCATATCCAGAATGAATACTGTTTTGCGGCGAGTTGCCATTGCGTATTTCTTCTCGAATACGTTCAAAAATCAATACATTGGCATCAACGGCCATACCTACAGTCAGTACAATACCGGCAATACCGGGTAAAGTCAGTGTGGCTTGCAGCAGAGATAATACGGAAACAATAATAACTAAATTCAACCCCAGAGCCAGATTGGCAATCATGCCGAATTTGCGGTACCAGAAAGCCATAAAAAATAACACCGCAATAAAACCAATCATGACAGACATAAAGCCCTTATCAATATTATCCTGCCCCAGGCTTGGGCCAATGGTGCGTTCTTCAATAATATAAACAGGCGCAGCCAAAGCACCGGCTCTTAGTAATAAAGATAAATCATTTGCTTCCTGAACACTGTCAAGACCGGTGGTTTCAAAACGGTTGGAGAAATGACCACGAATGACCGCATTACTGATGACCTCTTCGGTCGTATGACGCTTAACAACTGGTTTGCCGTTTTCATCTCTAAGCGTATTACCATTCTCGTCTCTTACCGTTTCCTGTTTCGTTTCAAGGTAAACCACAGCCATACGCTTACCCACACTTTCTTTAGTGAAGGCTCCCATACGCTTACCGCCATAACCATCCAGGGCAACGTTAACTTTTGCACCGCCGGTATCCGGGTCAATACCTGCCTGCGCATTGGTGACATGCTCACCGGTGACAATGACGCGCTTCTTCAGTAAGACTGGAACAGAAGGAATGACACGACTCCCCTCTTTTCGTTCACGGGTATAGTAGATTTTTGAACCCGCGGGTACGCGACCACTCAATGCTTGTTCAACGGTGTGCTCTTCATCTACAGCACGATATTCAAGTGTCGCTGTCGCACCTAAAATATCTTTTGCACCGGCAGTATCCTGAATTCCCGGCAATTGAATAACAATGCGGTCTTCACCCTGCTGCTGAATAATTGGCTCAACCAGACCATGAAATTTTTCGTCAATACGTTTTCTGAGTGTGGTGATATTTTGTTTGAGTGCAAACAGTTTTAATTCTTTAAGTTTTACATCACTCAAACGACCTTGCAGAATAAATGTCTTACCATCTTCTTTTTCACTAAAGGTTAGGTCACGCATATCACGTTTTAAAATCGCCAGCCCCTGTTCTCGTAAGTCTTCTGTTTTGAAGCGCAGCACAACATCATTTTTAACCCGCTTACTGCCAAGATAACGCACTTTTGCTTTTCGTAACATCGTACGCGAATCGCTGACAAAGGTATTTACGGATTTAATCACCGCTGCTTCCATATCTACCTGCATCAGGAAATAAACACCACCACGCAAATCAAGGCCAAGATACATAGGCTGGGCATTCATATCCAATAACCATTGCGGAGTTGCAGTGGCCAGATTTAATGCCACAGCATAATCATCACCCAGCTCTTTTTCGACTAATGATTTCGCTTTTTGTTGATCATCTTTGTTTTTAAAACGAAACAGCAAGCCCGTGCTGGATAATTTAGCATTACGATAATGTACCCCTTCGCGTTCAAAAAGTTTTGATACTCGATTCAGGGTTTGGTTATCTATCTCAACACCACGAGCCGATGCAGCGACCTGTAATGCCGGGTCTTCACCGTAAATATTGGGCAGAGCATAAAAAGCACTGGTCACAATCACCAAAATGATCAGAAGGTATTTCCAGAGAGGATAATGATTAAGCATATTTTTTCTTTGTTTTTTTTCTAAAGTACTTTAATAAAAGTCACTTACAGATAATATTAAGGTTATTAACAGCGATACACTTTAACAAAACTAAAAAAGTGATAAAAACGGTCTATTGAACTAGTCTTTAATGCTCTTAATCGTACCCTTAGGCTGAATGGTGCCAACCGCAGAGCGCTGAACATTAAGTTTAACATCCTGTGCCACTTCAATGGTCACAAAACTATCATGTAAACCGACGACTTTACCTAACACACCGCCATTGGTCACTACTTCATCGCCTTTTGCAAGCGCATCAACCATTTCTTTGTGCTCTTTCATTTTCTTATTTTGAGGGCGAATAAACAATAAATAGAAAATTAAAAAAATACCGCCAAAAACCATTAATTGTGAAATTAAATCAGGTGCCTGTGCAGCTGCTGCTCCACCTTCAGCCATAGCGTCTTCTATAAAAAAACTCATTTTGTATCCTCTATTATTGCAAAAAATTTAGTCTGCTTTGTGTTTAAAATTGTGTGCTACTTTCTATAACTAAAGTAGTGTTCTAAAACTTAGTTGGCGCTATTATGCCACAAATTCAAGGGCCATTGTGTATGTTAATTGATTGTTATGAGCGTCTGCCAGGCCGTTAACTTTTTCCTTTCCTGTTGAAACACAATAATGGTATTCCAGGCTGTTTATTGCATGGTGCCTCTTTTCTCATAGAAAGCATCAACAAATGATTCAAAGGTCTGGTTTTCAATCGCATTTCGAATACCCTGCATCAACTCCTGATAATAATACAGATTATGCAGTGTATTCAGGCGTGATCCCAGCATTTCATTGGTTTTATCAAGATGGCGTAAGTAGGACCGTGAATAGTTTTGACAGGTATAACACTGACATGTCTCATCTAAAGGGCGTGTATCAAATTGATGTTTTTGATTACGAATCTTAACGACGCCCTGATGGGTAAATAAGTGGCCATTTCGGGCATTACGGGTCGGCATGACACAATCAAACATATCCACCCCACGGCGTACCGCCTCGACAATGTCTTCCGGACGGCCTACCCCCATGAGATAACGTGGCTTATCCTGCGGCATTTGCGGTGTGGTATGTTCCAGCACCTTAATCATTTCATCTTTGGGTTCTCCCACTGATAAACCGCCAATGGCAAAACCATCAAAGCCGATATCGGTCAGCCCTTTAAGGGAAACATCACGCAAATCCGGATACATACCACCTTGAATAATGCCAAACAGTGCAGCAGTATCATTTGCCTGCGGTGCCAGTGCTAAAAACGCATCTTTTGAACGTTGTGCCCACCGCAAAGAAAGCGCCATGGAAATTTGTGCTTCTTCGTGAGTTGCTGGATAGGGCGTACATTCATCAAAAATCATGACAATATCAGAACCCAGGGTACGCTGCACCTGCATGGACTCTTCCGGCCCCATAAAAACCTTTCTGCCATCAACTGGTGAAGAAAAGGTCACGCCTTTTTCAGTGATTTTGCGTAATTCACCCAAACTAAATACTTGAAAACCACCCGAATCGGTCAAGATAGGTTTTTTCCAATTCATAAAATTGTGCAGGCCATGATGCGCTTCGATAACGTCCATCCCGGGTCTGAGCAACAGATGAAAGGTATTGCCTAAAATAATCTCAGCACCAATTGACTCAACATCTTCCGGGGTCATGGATTTAACCGTTGCTGCAGTGCCCACAGGCATAAACGCAGGCGTCTGAATGGTGCCTCTTGGAAACGTAATTGCACCGCGTCTGGCCGGACCATCGGTATTGAATAAATCAAATTTCATAATTCAGGTTTTACCTTTTAATATGCGCCGTTTTTTTCGCAGTAATAAACATTGCATCACCATAGCTAAAAAAACGATATTTTTTGGTAATCGCATGTTGATATGCCTTTTTAACATGTTCCATACCCGCAAAAGCACTGATGAGCATAATTAATGTACTTTCCGGCAGATGGAAGTTGGTCACCATGGCATCAACCGTTTTAAACTGGTAGCCAGGGTAGATAAAAATATCAGTATCGGCATGATATTCCTGAATTTCATCCTGTTTGTCACCAAAGGTAGAGGCACTTTCAAGACTTCTCATTGCCGTAGTACCTACGGCAATAACACGACCGCCCTGAGCATGAGTGTGTTTGACTTTTGCAACCGTTTCAGCAGACACATCCACATACTCCGAATGCATTTTATGATCCAGAACATTATCCACCCGCACTGGCTGGAAAGTCCCTGCTCCGACATGTAAAGTCACCCAGGCCGTATCAATTCCCATCGTATTAATGGTATCCAACAAAGCCTCATCAAAATGCAGGCCCGCGGTGGGCGCAGCAACGGCTCCTTTTTCTTTAGCATATACGGTTTGATAGCGCTGTAAATCTGATTTTTCATCAGCCCGCTCTACATAAGGCGGTAAAGGCATATGACCATATTGTTCAAGCAAAGTGAACACCGTCTGCTCACTGCTCTTTAATGCATCACAGAGTTCCAGATGGAATAAATCCCCCTGACGAGTCATCATCCTGACCTGAAAACCATCACCTTTATCAGTCCCGATATGAAGAACAGCACCTTCTTTGGGTGATTTGCTGGCTCTAATTTGAGCCAGAAAAGCGTGTTCATGCAAAACACGCTCGACCAGCACTTCGATTTTACCACCAGTACTCTTCTGCCCAAATAATCGTGCGGGTATCACTCTGGTATTATTAAAAACCAGTAAATCGCCCGGATTCAACAATTCAGGTAATGATTTAAAGATCCGGTCTTGTAACTCACCACTTTTCCCATTCAAGCATAACAGGCGGCTATCAGTCCTTTCATCCAATGGATATTGAGCGATCAGCTCATCAGGCAGATCAAAATTAAATTCAGATAATTTCATAGCCGGGGATTTTAACAAAAATAGTCGCTTAGAGCATTCTTCATACACATTCTTTTCTAAAAAAGATTCCACACAAATCAGAGAAAAAACTTGTCAGCTCTTTAAAATTCCCTATAATAGTGCTTCCAATTTCTTGATTTATCTCTCTAATCGTTAACTAAAGAACTTGGTAGACACACCTGATTAGCAATAGTCGTGTTAGTGCTTCACAAGCCGTATTAAGCAAGTGACGCCATTGGTTTATACATAAATGAATAACATGCCGATGTGATGAAATTGGTAGACATAGGGGATTCAAAATCCCCCGCTGGCAACAGCGTGGCGGTTCGAGTCCGCCCATCGGTACCATTGTATGCTTAAATTTTCTTTTCTATTTGTAACACCTCAGCTAATTTCTTTCCTGTGCATCTTCGGTGTAATCCCCTCATAAAAACCCATTAAAAAAATTCATTAAATTATTATGCTGGATTTTAACATTATGAAATAGCGCTATGCATTGACTGGAGTATGAATATCAATAACTATTGGGGTTGATATTTATTTTTAATAGCCAAAATAGCGTCAATATTGTCAAAAAACAAATCAACTATTACGGGTTCAAATGATTTACCGCTTTCAGCTTTAATATATTCGAGTGTATTCTCAACACTCCATGCGTCTTTGTAGATACGTTTATGTGAGAGTGCATCAAACACATCAGCGATTGAAGCAATTCGCCCATAGATGTGAATATCCTTACCTTTCAGACCTCTGGGATAACCACTTCCATCCCATTTTTCATGGTGTTCATGACTAATGATGGCCGCAGTCTTGAGCATCCTCCGTTTTGAATTCTTAAAGAGCTGATAGCCAATAGTCGTATGATTTTTCATGATATCAAACTCTTCACTGGTTAAGCGACCATGCTTTAACAAAATTGAGTCTGCAATACCTATTTTCCCAACGTCATGCATTGGTGATGCTGTTTTAAGAAGTTCTATTTCTTCCTGATTCATTCCATAGGCTCTGGCAAGGATGGCAATGTATTCAGAAACACGTCGTACATGCCAGCTCACTTCCTTCGAACGAAGCTCACTAATCTCACCCAGGGTATAGAGCAATTCACTTTGTGTATCAATAATTTCCTGTTTGATATTAATAATTGGGGTTATATCATTGCTAACGGTAATATACTCATCAATCTTACCCGTAAGATTAATAATAGGCATTATTGTTGCCTCCACAATGAAGACTTCATTATCACGGGTTAATATCTTTAATCGCCCAGACCATACATGTCCACTTTTAAGTGTCTCCCATAATTCATCAAGAATTGAACGAGATACATCTGGGTGAAGCATTTTTTTAAAGAATCTCCCGTTCATTTCATCATGGGTAAAATGGCTAAGGATACAATATTCATCATTTACATAGGTAATTTGGCCTTGGGTATCCATCTTGAAAACAATTGATGCAATATCAACCACTTTTTTGTATTGTTCAAGAAGACGTTCTTTGCGATTAGCCTCCTCTGCCAGCTTACATCTTATTCTGAAAAGTTCTACATGGGTCCTGACACGACTGATCAGTTCAAGTTGGTTAAACGGTTTAGTCACATAATCTTCAGCACCGGTTTCAAATGCTCGTATAATGCTCTGTTGATTGGCATTAGCGGTAAGAAAAATAATGGGGATGTTAACCGCTGTGGTCCTGGCTTTAATTTGTTGCGCCGTCTCGAAGCCATCCATCTCTGGCATCATAATATCCAGAAGAATAAGGGAGTAATTTCGCTTATTTAGCTGTGAAAGTGCAGCCTTGCCACTGGTCGCATAATAGATATGATAATTAGTAACAGACTTTAATACATTGGCTGCTAACTGGATATTTTTCGGATTGTCATCGACAATCAGTATATTGATTTCGTCTTGCATAGTGACTCTATAAGGCCAGGTTATGTTAAACTTCTTCACAAACTATACAACAAGAAAACTTATAAAGCTAAATATGATGTCAAAAAAATTCATCGCACCGATTATTATATTTACATTGTTGCTGCTGTCCTTATTGCTCATCTTTCTACCTTCTATATCAGCAGAAAAAAACGGGCGTATTACGATTAACAGGGCAATTAATTTACCGCTATTAAAACAGCATGAAAAAGAAACCCTATTGGTTTTTTTTGGTTATAGCGGTTGCGTTGATATCTGCACACCCCGTCTGATGCAGATTGCATCCTGGTATGACAAGCTCAACGTGTCAATAAAAAAACGTACGACATTACTTTTTTTCGATCTTTCTTCTCCCGAAGACAAAAACACACCTGATCGTTTTGCTAAAACGTTTCACAACGATTTTCATGGTATCTATCTTAACAGGCAGAATATCAATAACTATGTATCTGCTTTTGATGTCTATTATGCCCAATCACTTTTCAAAGCCAATGAAATCGATCATACATCTCATCTTTATTTGCTTAAAAAAGGGGAAAAGGGGCATGATTTACGTACTATTTATTCTGCCTACCCTTACGATTTGCTGCAGGTCAAAACCGATATGGAAGGATTATTGAATGAATGACTATTTAAAAATTTTTCATCTAAAACCACTCTTTAAACAGCGTGAATATTCCACTGAACAGATCCATGATTATCAAAAGGCTGACCGATTTTTTATTAAGCTTATTTTTATCCACTGGATTCTGGTCAGTACTATCAGCGGACTTGCTTACAACACGCACTTATTTGGATTTATCAGCGGCGGCATCCTGTTTGCAATCAGTTATTATGCATATCGTCACTATCAAGGTGAATGTCTCTATCGCAATGTAGTGGCCATTGTCCTGTTAACTTTTTCCATTATCACAATACAGCAGCACCTTGGCAGAATTGAAATGCACTTTCATGTCTTTGTTGCTCTATCATTTTTAACGCGCTATAAAGATCTTATGCCTGTTACTATTGCAGCACTATTTATTATCATTCATCACCTGATATTCAACTATCTGCAACTCTATAATATTAGCTTTTTGGGTACTCCTATTATTATTTTTAGTTATGGTTGTGGTTTAGGTATTGTCTTATTACATGCGTTTTTTGTTATTTTTGAATGGCTGGTACTTGTGCCAATCATTCACCGCCATGGTGTGGAATTTACTGAGCTGGTGGATGCTCAGAATTATACCAATCAGATCAATGAAAAACTTGAATTTCTTATCAATGAACGTACCGAAAAGCTCCGTCAATCGATGCTTGAGGCAGAATCTGCCAATAAAATGAAATCTGAATTTCTAGCCAATATGTCTCACGAGATTCGCACCCCAATGAATGCCATCATCGGTTTTACCGATCTGCTGGATAATAATTTGGTGGATCCTGTTGATAAAAGTTACCTGAAATCCATCAAATCGGGCAGTAAATCACTCCTCACTATCATTAATGATATCCTTGATCTGAGTAAAATTGAAGCCGGTAAACTGAAAATAGAATATAACAATGTTCACTTGAAAAGCCTTTTAGAAGAGATTAGCAGCATCTTCTCATTTAAGGCCAAAGAAAAAGCGCTTTCCTTTCAAACTGAGCTGGATCCGCAGATACCTGATGTAATGCTTCTTGATGAAGTGCGCATTCGTCAGATCCTTTTTAACTTACTGAGTAATGCGGGTGTAGACCTAGTTGTGACAACGGCCATCCCCGACCAAATTATTTTTTCTTAAATGCAATTACATTTTCAGGTAGTGAAACTTCCT
>JAHXHI010000268.1 GCA_025656775.1 gamma proteobacterium symbiont of Bathyaustriella thionipta | reverse complement strand
TTCAATATCTAGCCGATAATTTTTCACGAAAACACTTCTTTTTGATATTAAGTTGTTGTTTTATATATCACAAGAAGACCTGCACCCATCTCTGAGATGGCACATCGAGTTATTTATTTAAATGATGGTCAGATAAGTAAAATTGATCATCATAATATCCGTAAATTGCCACAGGAATTAAACTGGTAGTTGCACTTATGTGTTGAATTCAGGTCTCAATTACTGTTCCTAAATAGTGTCCATTTTTGATGTGTCTACGATATATGAATAGGTGCCCTATTATTTAGCTCGGATTACATCAAATCACGAAACAATAGGGCACCTATTCATATACTCAGTGGACATCTTTTAGGAACACTTATTGAGTTATCTGGTGAAACGTTTGTCATTACTCTGGAATATAAATGAACACACTGCATCGCAAATTATTTCGTGAATTATGGATGATTCGTGGCCAGGTATTCGCCATCGCATTTATCATTGCCTGCGGGCTTTCCACAGTGATTATGTCTTATAATACTTTAGCGTCATTGCAGCAGACTCGTGAGCAATATTATCAGGAATATGGTTTTGCTGATCTCTTTGCATCACTCAAACGTGCACCAAATTCATTGATAGCACGCATTCAACAGATACCGGGTATTACTAAAGCCGTGCCCAGGGTACTTGCTCCAGTACGAATCAGTCTGGAAAACTTTATCGAGCCCATTCAGGGTCAACTGGTTTCACTTGATATTCAAAACATCACTAAGCATGAATCTTTGAATCGAATTTATCTGCGTGAAGGGCGTATGCCCATAGCCCGATCAGCGAGGAAAAATCAACGCAGTGAAGTACTCATTAATGAAGCATTTGCTCAGCCGCATGACTTACATCCCGGCGATCAACTGTCAATCATTATTAATGGTCATGAAAAACAGTTAGTGATAGCCGGAATAGCGCTTTCGCCAGAGTTTATTTATCAAATTGCACCCGGTTCAATTATGCCTGACTTTTCTCGTTATGGCGTTATCTGGATGGAACATGACACACTTGAAAAAGCCTATGATATGAGCGGTGCATTTAATGATCTGAGTATAAAGCTGGCCGCTAACATTGAACATCACGCAGTGATTGAACAATTGGACAGTTTATTAAAACCCTATGGCGGTCTGGGTGCTTATGACAGGGAACTTCAAGTCTCACATCATTTTTTATCTGAAGAGTTCAAACAACTGGATGCAATGGGCAGTACTTTTTCACTCATTTTCTTATCCGTAACGATCTTATTATTAAACATGCTCGTGAGTCGAATCATTAGCACTCAAAAAGAAATTATTGCTTCACTCAAAGCATTTGGCTATAGCAATTGGGCTATTGGTTTTCATTATAGTCAATTAATTCTCTGTATCGTTATTATTGGTAATATATCAGGCGTGTTATCCGGCTTGTATCTGGGAAAGAATCTGGCACTCTTATATATGGACTATTATCGTTTCCCCTATCTTGACTATCAATTACAAACAGAAGTGATCTTATACAGCATTGCTATTACTTTAATAGTGACACTTCTGGGCACATTGTTTTCTGTTCGAAAGGCCACTCAATTACAACCCGCAGAAGCAATGAGACCGGAGCCCCCACAACACTATCGCATCACTTTGATAGAACGCATCAGTTTTAACTTCGGTTTAAAAGCATTTCTATCGCAATCCACTCGAATGATCCTACGTCATTTTGAACGTCATCCTTTAAAAGCATTTATGTCTATTTTTGGAACGGCTTTTGCCTGTGCCATTATGATTGTCGGTACTTTTTTTATGGATGCAATGGAGCATATGCTGGAAACAGAATTTAACCAATCCCATAAAGAAGATCTAACATTAACAATGCTTAATCCAACATCCTATAAAGCCATTTATGAACTACGCAATATACCAGGCGTTTTACAAGTTGAACCTTATCGAACAGTTGCCGTTAAGATGAACTCAGGATCACATAGTCATCGAACCACCATTCATGGATTTGCGCCTGATAACCGCTTACATCAAGTACTGGATTTCAAAAACAGACCTGTAAAAATACCAGCATCAGGTATTCTACTCCCTGAGTTTTTAACAAAAAAACTGAATGTAAACGTGGGTGACAGTATTACTATTGAAGTATTAGAGGAAAAACGTCTGACTCAACAGGTGCATATTGCAGGTGTATCCAGACAATATATTGGTTTATCCGGCTATATGAATATTAATGCTCTCAACCAACTATTACGGGAAGACTCACTCATCTCAGGTGCTTATTTGATGGTTGATAATGACACCACAGCGGGACATTTCAAAAAAAGTATTCTGAAAAACATCCCGCAAATTGCCGGTGTATCAGAAAGAAAATCAGTGATTGAAAGTTTTTATAAAACCGTCGGCGATTTTATCCTGACTTATATTGCCTTTATTACCATCTTATCCATCGCAATTGCTTTTGGTGTGATTTATAACAATGCACGTATTACCCTTGCAGAAAGAAGCCGGGAACTCGCCAGTTTAAGAGTAATGGGGTACACTCAAGAGGAAACCGCATATATTATCAGGTGAACTGGCTTTAATTACACTTCTGGCCATACCGGCAGGTATGATAATTGGTTACGGGATGAGCTACGGCTTTATTCTTGGATTGCAGCAGGATTTATTTCGTATCCCGTTAATTATCAACCCGCCCACCTATGCTTTGGCAGTTATAGTGGTGATTTTTTCTGCCGTTATTTCAGGGTTAATTGTTCGGCGTAAACTCAATCAGATTGATTTAGTTTCTGTTTTAAAGATAAAGGAGTAATTTTAATGCTTAAGAAAAAGCACTTACATTATTCACTACTGATTATTTTTTTAACGGTGATTCTCTTCTTTGCCTTACAAACAAAACCCATTACCGTTGACATGGTTAAAGCCCATTCTGCACCGATGAAGGTCGTCATTGAGGAAGAAGGTAAAACACGAGTTATTGAACGCTTTGTAGTCACAGCACCGATTGATGCTTATATGCATCGTATTCGCTTTAACAAAGGCGACCCTGTCACACAAGGACAAACCTTATTCACCCTGGAGCCTTTAGCCTCATCGATTCTGGATCCCCGCAGCCGTTCACAGGCCATGGCATCATTAGGTGCAGCCAGAGAGCTGGAAAACATTATTAAAGAAATGAGTGAAGCAGCCAATGCCGATAAAGAACTGGCTGATATTACTTTTCAACGCAGTAGCAAGTTACATAAAGATAAAGTCATTGCCCAATATGAAATGGATATTGCCAAGGCTGAAAAAAGAAGAGCAGATGCGGTCTATCGTGCCTCTCAATTTGCCTGGGTGTTTACCCAGTATTTAACACAAATGTCACGTTCAGCACTGGACTTTGAGGATGTTCGACAAATAACTGATGATCAGCGGCGATTTAACGTCAGCAGTATGACTAATGGCCGCATCCTGAAACTGGGTGATAAAAGTGAAAGAGTCGTTAAAATGGGCGAAGTCTTAATGGAAATTGGCGATTTGAATCAGCTTGAAGTTGAAGCTGACGTACTGTCAAGCGTTGCTGTCAAATTAAAGTTAGCGATGCCGGTTGAGATATTACGCTGGGGCGGCAATCAAACCCTGCATGGCGTCATTAAACGAATCGAATCATCTGCTTTCACAAAAATTTCTGCACTGGGTGTAGAAGAACAAAGAGTCAAAGTAATTATAAAAATGAACGCTGATTCAAAGAAGCAGTCAGCGTTAAAAGACGGCTTTAGAGTTGCGTCGCGCTTTGTGCTCTGGCAGTCGGATGAGCATGTGCTGCAAATACCCAATAGTGCTCTATTTCGTGATAAGCAGACACCAGCATTTGCGGCACAGGAAAACTGGGCTGTTTATGTCATTAAAGAAAATCATTTACAAAAAAGGGCCGTAACAATAGGCCATCGCAATAATCTAATGGTAGAAGTAATTGATGGCCTGGAAGAACATGAACAACTGGTTGCTTATCTTTCAAATGATTTAAAAGATGGCCTGAAAGTAAGGCTAAGAAATTGATTTAAGCACCAACATTGGATAATAGTGACAGTAATTTTTACAGACGATATCGTCTTTATTAAAAATAATGAGTAGAAAAGCTCACTAACCATTATAATTTATACCACCCGTTTAGAGCGATTAAATGATACATATTGAGATAAATTCTTATTAAGATTGTAAAGAAAACTTAACACATTCAGTTTTTCATTACTTCCTGAAACTACTTATCCTGTTGATAGTTAACGCTATTTATTTTTAGGTATGAATATTGCTTTTTATATTAAACTAACACTTTTTTTCAGTTATAAGGATCTCTTATCATGTCTACTTTGCAGCACTTGATTAGCCGTATTGGTTCAGCATCACTCTTATTGTTCATTGTACTTCCTTTATCGATTGCGCATGCCGTACCCTTTAGTTCAGATATCACAATAAGCGGTGATACCACATTTGATGACTCATTTAGTTTTGGAGGTCAGGGCAGTTTCAGTGTGATACAAGGTGGGGCGACGACAACTGAAACATTTGTTGATGATACAGCAACTGCTAACCCTCTTGCCGGTACGCTTACAGATATCAATGATGGTTTTGGCTTTTCCGGAAATGCGGATGTAACTGATGATGAGTTTACGATAGGCTTTGATACTTTTGTAACAACCACCAATGCTTCTTCTGACATCTATGAAGTGGTGTTCAAACTGGTCTTTAGCAATATGGTCAATGCAGATGGTGCAGATGCTTTTTCCGATTCAGAGCTTTCATTGTCTCAAGATGGTAGTGAAGTTGCCTTCAGTGATTTGGTTTCAGATACCCTTTTTGGTGATGCGGTTTTTGTCGATGAAGCGAATGATGGTGCGACAGGCACCTTTGGAGAGAGCTTCACTGATAGTCGTACAATTTTAATTTCTTTAGACCTTAATCCAGGGGATATCATAGAACTGGATATGTTCTGGACTCTGGCAGGGGGTGATTTTGCTTCCGGCCTGGCTGAGGCAGACTTATCCGCATTCCTCAGTGTTGATTCAGTGACCAATAAAAGTCAACCCGAGCCCGTTCCTGCTCCTGGTACACTACTTTTACTTGGATTAGGCCTGTTCTTTTTATCACTAAAACGTCGCTTTCAAAAAAATTAAGCCTTTACTCTTTAAGAATATTTATTTTTTGTAATTAACAAACTACAGTTAAATTTCAGGAGAGAAATAATGTTAAAGCAATCATTTAAAAATAATTCATCCCACATCATTATGAGTGCCTGCGCGCTCATAATGAGTTTGGGATCCATGCAACAGACTCAGGCAGCCGAACCTTTTCTTGCCGAGGTTAAAATGTTTGCCGGTAATTTTGCGCCTCGTGGCTATGCCCTTTGTGATGGCCAGCTACTCACCATCAATCAATATCAGGCAGTTTTTGCGCTACTGGGCACCATTTATGGCGGCGATGGCCGCACCAGCTTTGCTCTGCCGGATTTACGTGGACGAACTGCGATACATCCCGGACAAGGACCGGGGCTGGGGAGTTACCGGCTAGGTCAAAAGGCTGGTTTCGAGTATGTCACCTTAACTGCGGCACAAATGCCTTCGCACAACCATGCAGCCACATCTAAAGGGATCAACAGCAGCGGCAATACAAGCATGCCAGGCGGTAATACACTGGCCAGTAAGAACCGCACCAATATTTATAGTACTAATGCACCTGCCGTTGATATGCATGCCGGCTCTGTGACCGTTGCCAATGCCGGTGGTGGTCAGCATCATGAAAACCGCATGCCATACCTTGCGATTAATCACATCATTGCATTACAGGGATTATTTCCATCACGCAATTAATCAGGAGATAACCATGCTAAAGCAATTATTTAAAAAAAAATCTACCCCTGTTCTTCTAAGTGCCTGCGCACTGGTGATGACCATGGGAGCCGGGCACCAGGCTCAAGCCGCTGAACCATTTATTGCTGAGGTTAAAATGTTTGCCAGTAATTTTGCGCCTCGAGGCTATGCCCTTTGTGATGGTCAGTTGCTTCAAATTTCACAGAATGTAGCGCTATTTTCACTTGTGGGCACCATCTATGGCGGCGATGGCCGCACCACTTTTGCTCTGCCGGATTTACGTGGACGAACTGCGATACATCCCGGACGAGGACCGGTGTTGGAAGAATATCGCATAGGTCAACGAGGTGGTTCAGAGTATGTCACGTTAACAGTTCAACAAATGCCCTCGCACACTCATACAGCCACATCTAAAGGGATCAATAGCAGCGGCAATACAAACATACCGGGCGGTAATACCCTGGCCAGTAAGAGTCGTACCAATATTTATAGTACCAATGCACCTGCCGTTGATATGCATGCCGGCTCTGTGACCGTTGCCAATACCGGTGGCGGTCAGAGTCATGAAAACCGCATGCCATATCTGGGTATTAATCATATCATTGCACTTACTGGATTGTTTCCTTCACGAAGTTAATTCGGTATTTTTTACAATCCTGCTCAACTCGCCGGGTTTACCCGGCGAGCTTCTATTGACTTCAAAAACAGATTAAATAATTTTAAACCCGCTAAGGATATACCGTTGAAAAATAAATATTTTCTATTTGGGTTATTGCTTTGGGCAATTTCAAGTGTTTCATATGCCGATATTAATCATGAAGTACGTCATGCTCAAAAACTGTTATCCAAGGGTCAATACGAACAGGCACTAAACAAATACCAGCAAGTGGCTAAAGAAAAAAACAATCCTTTGGCTAAATTTACCCTTGCAATGTTTTATGACAATGGCTGGGGGCGCCCAGTGGATCCCGTCAAAGCCTGTCAATGGTACGATAAGGCAGCTCAGGACGATATTCCTAAAGCGGCTGATGCATTGGGACGTTGTCTGAGTCTGGGTATACATCGTGAAGTTGATATTGAACAGGCCGCTTTCTGGTACCAAAAAGCGGCCGATTTGGGCCATCACTACTCTCTTTGTCATCTTGGAGCGCTTTATATTTCAGGTAAAGGTATTAAAAAAGATACCGCGAAAGGCCTTGCACTATGCCAACAATCCGCCGAACAAGGCTCTCTTCCAGCCATGCTGAGACTTGCCCATTTTTACCTTGAGCTGGATGAAGCCCGTAATTACAAGTCTGCATTACACTGGTTTTCTATGGCCGCGAGTTATCAGTCTGTCAGAGCACAGTTTCAATTGGGTATTATGGTACGTGATGGTCTTGGTATAGAGAAAAATCCTCTAATTGCTCGTTCATGGTTTGAAAAATCAGCCAGCCAGTGCTATATACCTGCTTATTTTCAAACAGCCTTACTTTATTTTAATGCACCGGCCAATCCTGATACTGGTTTATGGTATGCCGATGATCTGGCCAAAGCTTATTTATGGCTCAGCACAACAATTCAGCGCAGCAAAGACAATGAAGAGCAGCTTCAGGCAAAAAAGAGGCTGGAAAAAATACAAGAAGTTATGCCGCAGACCTGGACAGCAGAGCTTGATGTAAAACTGCAGGCCCATTTGAAAAAGTATACTGTTGATTCTGAACAAAAGCAGTAATAGATTCTCTTTACTCTTTAGGCGTGTTTCGATGTACCCTGTTTAATACGGGGCGTTCAATGAGATAGTATGATATCGTCGCCGCAAATATTGATAAGGCAAGCGCAATACTGCCCAGAATTATCCAGTGTTCACGAGCATCCAGGGCGATTGCCATCATATAATGATCCACAAAACCCAATATGGGTAAATGATAGATATAAATACCATAAGAAATCATACCCATAAAACGTAACGGAAGACTATTAAGCAGCACATGCGCACTGAGTGCATATTGAGAGCTGAGTATTATTAAGCCAAACAAGATTGGCACCAGGGGCAGACCATAATGACCAAAAGGTATTTGTATCAACTCTCCCAGCTCTGTTGACAATAAGACTACTATCAAACTGGTTAAAATCCAGAACGCCAGTTCATAAAACCCATTAGCTGTGACCCTGCCATGAGGCTGGACTGTTTTCAACTGAAGTAAAATACCTCCAAAGATAACACCAATAAAAAAATGAGGCAGATAAGCCAGTAAAGAATGAGTCACGACTGAGCCGTAAGGACGTATCCAGAGCAGCGATGATGAACCTGGCCAGGCAATGGTTTTATTTATTGATGTGGCTAAGCCATAATGAAGAACATAACTTAGAGTACTTAATAACACCAGTATGATAATAATTTTTAACATTGAAAGTCTTTTTACGGCCATAAAGAGAAAAGGCAGCATACAATAAAATTGCATCTCCACCGCAAGCGTCCAAAATGGCGCATTAATACTAAAAAATGAAAATTCAGTATAGTTAAATAGAAAGCTATAATGCAGCAGAATATCAGTCCATGCCTCCGGAAAACACCAGTAATCTGTTACAATGATTAATAGGCTTAAGACAAAATAATAGGCAGGTAATATGCGGGCAAGTCTATGTATAAAAAACTTTTTCAGATCTGGCCAGTCACGCTGATATAAAATTGATTTCCAGAATGGCTGAGACAATAATAAACCGCTTAAAATAAAAAACAGGGCAACACCATATTCGCCATTAGCCAAAAAAAGGTATAAATCAAAAGGACCTAATTGCCAATCAGCATCAATGATCTGGTTATAGTGAACAAAGAAAACAGCGAGAGCCGCAAGCCCGCGCAAACCATCAAGCCCTTTAATTCGGGGTCCTGTTTTTAAAGCATTTTTTTTAAAATACTTTGACATTAGAAATCAATCCTATGTTAAAAATAAGATATCTAGATATCCCTGGCTTATCAAATTTCTGGCAAAACAGGCCGGCAGTATATTCTGTTATTTTTTTCTTTGTCATTATTATTAGCCTGTCAGTGTATTTTAGCAATACATCTACAGACACTTTGCCGATATCTGTGTCGCATAAAAACATCATTGCAAAAAAAGAGCCTTTATCTAAAGTTGATAATAATAAAAATGACCAGTCAAGCCAATCAATCGTTCCCCTGCAAATAACAAATACCGATTCAAATCAATTTTCAGATACTGACAGTAAAGTATACATTCAATCATTCAGTTTATGGCTTGAACCTGATGAAGTAATCAATACATTAAGCGAATTATTGTTGAGTGATGATCCTGAGATTAGAATACAAGCAGTCAAAGAGCTTGCGATCACTGATAATGAATATTCATTAAAACGCTTAGTGAGTGCTTTAAATGATAAAGATAGTCATGTTCGTTCTGAAATAATATACGCATTAGGCCATTCAAACAGCAATTCTGAATATCTTTTAGGACAAATCATTTTCAATGAACAGGAACCATTGCTGCGTCGTCAGGCAGTTGAATTTCTTGCATTTAGAGCAAGCCCGGCAGCCATTAGCTTAATATTTGCTGCCAGAAATGACAGCGATGAACGGGTTAAAGAAGAGGCCCAGTATTGGATTGACACTTATGGCTGGGAGGAAAATATGACTATTGATAAAACGAGCAATAGTATTTTTTCTTCTGATTATAGCGCTCATGAGAAGATGACAACTATTCAGAATGTGATACATCAATCTGGACAGGAAGAAGCGATTAGTATTTTTCAAAACATTCTAAGCAATGAAGATAATATTGCAGTCAAGTTACAAACAATGACCGAACTTTCAACGATTGACGACGACAATGTGGCGGCAGCTTTGGCAACTGCACTGGGTGATGACGAGCTTGAAGTGCGTTTTGCAGCAGTAGAGAAACTGGGCGAGTATGGCACGGATGCAATCCCATTTCTAGGTCAGGCCATGTTTAGTGATCCTAATCCTGAACTGAGAAGACGTGCTTATGAACTTTTGATTTTACAAAGTGACCCCACCGCAGAAGCGCTTATTTTAACTGCTGAAGAAAATGAATTAGATGCCTTGAAAAACGCTCAATAGACTTCAGTTTTTTATAAACAAATCCTAGCATCATTCCAGATAAGGCAGAGTAATGGTAACATTAGTCCCCTCTTCAGCTGATGAACTGATACTTAAATTACCGCTATGGGCTTCTACCATGCGTTTTACTATTCCCATTCCAAGGCCTGTACCACGATTTTTTGTGGTGAAGAATGGTTCGCCTATTCGCTGTAATATATCATCTGGAATCACGTCACCCTGATTGTTAATAACGAGAGTAACCGTACGGGCTTCAGGATTATTACTTAAGCGGCACTGGATGGTCGTGTTATCATCTGCTGCTTCTACCGCATTGCGATATATATTTAAGAGTATTTGATTTAAGCGATCACTATCGGCTTTCACTAACAGGTGATTTTCAGAATCTGAATGCTTTTGTTTACCATTAGACAGTTTAAGCTGCAAATCCAGTAAGAGTGATTTTGACTCACCAATGCACTTATTGGTACTCATAAATTCATTGAGAAAATCAACCAGATTAATCAGAGTCAGTTCCAGCTGAACCGGTTTCGAGTAGAGTAAAATATCCTCCAGTAATCGCCCCATTCTTCCTGATTCACGACCCGCTATTTCTGCCCATTCTTTGCCATCTATAGTGGACCCCACTGTCAAGACAACACAATTAAAAAATAAGATATATAATATCCATCATCATTTCTGCTGTCATGCAGCCAGTTT
>JAHXHI010000411.1 GCA_025656775.1 gamma proteobacterium symbiont of Bathyaustriella thionipta | reverse complement strand
TGATTTTCTCTTTCTACTCATTTTTAGGTTCCCCATTAGGTTAGCTCTTATATCTTAACCTATTGTCCAGTTTTCGGGGTCCACTATACTCACGTGTTTCTAAAAATGTGACTTCTGGCCATCTTTCCATTGTCAGGTTCAGGTTTACACGTGTCGGTGCAATGTAAGTTAAATCACCGCTGCCATCAATAGCAAGGTTGTCACTAAGCTTACGTTTAAAATCAGCCAGCTTATTTTCATCATCACAAATGACCCAGCGGGCAGTCTGCACATTAACCGGTTCAAAATTACAATCGACTTTATATTCACCTTTAAGACGTTCTTTTACCACATCAAATTGCAGAATACCCACAGCACCCAGTATAAGATCATTATTATTCAGTGGTTTAAATAATTGGGTAGCACCTTCCTCACTAAGCTGTTCAAGACCTTTCATTAAGGCCTTCATTCTTAGCGGATCTTTTAATCTGGCACGTCTGAACAATTCTGGAGCAAAATTAGGTATGCCCGTAAATTTTAATTCTTCGCCCTGAGTAAAGGTATCACCGATTCGAATGGTACCATGATTATGTAAACCAATAATATCGCCTGAATAAGCCGTTTCAACATGACTTCTATCCTGAGCCATAAAGGTAATGGCATTGGCAATTTGTATGTCCTTATTGATACGAACATGACGCATTTTCATACCTTTTAAATATTGGCCTGAACAAATTCGCATAAATGCAACACGGTCACGATGTTGTGGATCCATATTGGCCTGAATTTTAAATACAAAGCCAGTCATTTTATCTTCATTGGCTTTGATATTTCTTGAGATAGTATCCCTGTCCTGTGGAGCAGGTGCATAATCGACAAAAGCATCAAGCATTTCATCAACACCAAAGTTATTAATTGCAGAGCCAAAAAAAACCGGGGTTAATTCGCCAGCAAGAAATAGTTCTAAATCAAACTCATTACTGGCACCACGAACCAGCTCAACTTCTTCACGTAGTTCTTCTGCCTGATCACCGATTAACTCATCAAGTCTTTGATTATCGAGACCTTCAATCACTTCTCCCGCCTGAATTTTACCACCATGAGTGGCACTGAACATATGAATTTTGTCATTATAAAGATGATAAACACCTTTAAAACGTTTACCCATACCAATTGGCCAGGTAATCGGTGCGCAGGCAATCTTCAGAACATCTTCAACTTCATCCATCAGATCAATCGGATCACGTCCTTCCCGGTCAAGTTTATTAATAAATGTCAGGATCGGGGTATCACGCAGGCGACACACTTCCATTAATTTTACGGTACGTTGCTCAACACCTTTAGCCACATCTATGACCATTAAAGCCGAATCAACTGCTGTTAATGTACGATAAGTATCCTCAGAAAAATCTTCGTGTCCTGGTGTATCCAGAAGATTAATGATGCACTCTTTGTACGGAAACTGCATGACTGATGAGGTCACGGAAATACCACGTTCTTTTTCCATATCCATCCAGTCGGAGGTTGCATGTCGGGCGGCTTTACGTCCTTTAACAGTACCAGCCATTTGAATGGCGCCCCCGTATAACAAAAGTTTTTCAGTCAGTGTTGTTTTACCGGCATCAGGGTGAGAAATAATAGCGAACGTTCTTCTGCGCCTTATTTCATCTAAAAATTCACTCATTATAAAAATCCAAATTAAAGTCTAAAAGACAATAGCTGTTGAAATTGTAATATCAACTCCATGCCAGTTCACAGGCAAAAAGTTGTGCATCTTCTTTTCCATTTTTTGCGGGATAATAATTTGCTCTGAGACCAATCTCATTAAATCCCAGGTTTTGATAGAGGTGTATTGCGGTATGATTCGATACCCTGACTTCCAGATAGATAGTTTTAGTGTTATTAGCACGGGCAAAACTGATTAGCCAGCTTAGAAACTGATAGCCATAACCTTTATTTTGGTAGACTGGATCAATACAGATATTGAGTAAATGTATTTCATCAAGTACGGTACTGAAAATTAAATAGCCGCGAACTTCACAGTCAACTTCATAGACATAACAATGATACCCGAATTTAAGACAGTCAGACATAATTCCAGTTGTCCAAGGATAATCATAAGCTTGATTTTCAAGAGCCATGATCGGTTGCAAATCAAACTCTGTCATTAAACGAATGTTCTTATCAAAGTCATTCTTATCAATACTATTGTGATCAGAGCTCATTTGAGAAGATTTTTAACCATGAGTAAGTCTTTTAGTGACTCTTTCTTGTATAGTGGATTACGTAATAAAAAAGCGGGATGATAACTGACAATTACTGAATAATTTTTATTGTTAATATTAATATCATGAACTTTCCCACGAAGTTCATTAAAGCTCTGCTTCGTGTTCAGTAATGCTTGTGCCTCAGTCGCACCCAAAATCAATAAAACGGAGGGTTTGATCTGTTCTAATTGAGAATGTAAATAAGGGATACAATTTGATAAATCTTGTTCACTAATAATAAAATTATCTATCGAATAGCATTTAATAAGACCTGTATAATAAAAATTTTTCTCTAAGCCCAGACTATTCATCATGGCCTTAAAAAGTGTCTCAGATTGGCCAACCAAATAGTGACCGAATCGATCTTCTTCCGCACGGGGAGCCCCACACACTATAAAAACTGATGCATTATTACTACCCTGTCCGGCAAGTGCATTAAGGCGTGTGCTTCTAGATTGACATTTATTACAGAGCTTGATGCTTTGCTTTAGTTCGTTCTCAAATTCATGATTAGTAATCGCTTTAATTTCAAGTGATTTTTTATCTGTATTTGAGTTGTCAGTTATTTTAGCTTGAGAAGAATGATTAGCACCGTCTGATTCATTTAAATCAGTACTCTTATTAGACAATAATGATTCAGAACCACCATTAACTTTTGGTTGTTTTTTTAATAGGTTCTGAGGTACGCTATTAATTACATTGGGTTCATGAGATGATTTACTAACCCGTTTTTGATTATTCTGAGGTGCTTCAACAAAACGATTTTTTGCATTATTGGTGTCTAAAGGCTCATTATTGTTCTGAGATTCCTGAATAATATCATATTCAATGCCGCTGACATCCGTAGTCGATTTAAGGTGCCAGTTTTGAATACCAATGGCATCAAGATATTGTTGTCTTAAACGATTATTCATAAACTAAAAAGCTCAGATAATTTAGAGCTGAGGATGAGCCCTTTCATCAGCTAGTATCAGTTTATTTAATGCATTGAGATAGGACTTGACTGAAGCAATTACAATATCTGTATCTGCACCTTGTCCATTAACAACACGTTTTGATTTTTCAAGCCGCACGGTTACATCACCTAAGGCATCTGTGCCACTGGTAATATTATTAACAGAATATAATTTTAACACGGCTTTACTATTAATAATTTTTTCAATTGCTTTAAAAGCAGCATCAACGGGACCACTACCTGCGGCATCTGCTGATTCTTCATCCCCATCGACATTTAACGTCAAACTGGCAGTGGGTATTTCACCTGTTTCAGAACAAACCTTTAAAGACACTAATTTAATGTGCTCATCATGAATAGATGTCGTTGTTTCAGAAACCAAAGCTTGTAAATCATCATCAAAAATTTCATGTTTTTTATCTGCCAGATCTTTAAATCGAGCAAAAGCCTGATTTAAACTTTCTTCTGACTTGAATTCAATCCCCAAATCTTTTAATCGACTTTTTAAAGCGCTTCGACCAGAATGTTTACCTAGAATAATGTGATTTTCTGTCCAGCCAACATCCTCGGCTAACATGATTTCATAAGTTTCACGATTTTTCAGGACGCCGTCCTGATGAATCCCTGATTCATGTGCAAAGGCATTAGCACCGACAATTGCCTTATTTGGCTGAACAGGAAAACCGGTAATACCTGCAACCAGTCGTGAAGCAGGTACAATTTGACTGGTATCAAGTGTAGAATCACAGGAAAACACATCCTGGCGTGTACGTACCGCCATCACAACTTCTTCTAATGAAGCATTACCGGCACGCTCACCTAAACCATTAATTGTACACTCAACTTGTCGGGCTCCATTTAAAACTGCGGATAATGAGTTTGCAACAGCAAGCCCCAGATCATTATGACAATGAACTGAAAAAATGGCTTTATCTGAATTGTGTATCTTAGTTAATAAATTTTGCAGTAAAGAACCAAACTGGTGAGGGATATTATAGCCAACTGTATCAGGAATATTAATGGTTGTAGCCCCGGCATCAATAACAGCTTCAATGATTCGACATAAAAAATCGAGTTCAGAACGCCCTGCATCTTCCGGTGAAAATTCAACATTATCAGTATGCTGACGAGAGCGTTTGACTGCTGCCACTGCCTGTTCAACAACCTGATCAGGTGACATGCGCAACTTCTTTTCCATATGGATGGGTGAAGTAGCAATAAAGGTATGAATTCTTGAAGAATTTGCGCCTTTTAATGCTTCACCTGCACGGTCAATGTCTTTATCCAATGCTCGGGCAAGACCACAAACGGTACTGTCTTTTATGGTATCAGCAACGGCTTTGACTGCGTCAAAATCACCTGGACTTGCAATGGGGAAGCCCGCTTCAATCACATCAACTTTCATTCGTTCCAGAACTTTGGCAATACGAATTTTTTCTTCTCTGTTCATTGATGCGCCAGGACTTTGTTCGCCATCACGCAAGGTAGTATCAAAAATTATTAATTTATCAGACATAATGCTTTGTTCCAGAAAACTCATTGACATATGTTAATTAACGATAGTGGTCTTAGGTAGCGTAATTATTCCTTACTCTACTTGTTCCTCTTTAGGTTTTTTTCTTAATTTTCTAATTAAATAGCCAAACAACCCAGAAAAAGTATATAAGGCAAAAATAGAAAACAAAATAAAAGGTGGCTGGTAAACAATGGTAATAAAAATTAATACCATGACCAACATGGTCACAAAAGGAACCTTATTTTTAAGATCAAGATCCTTAAAGCTTCGATATTTAACATTACTAACCATCAGTAAACCGGCTCCCACTGTAAACAAAAGAACCAGATAGTTTAAACTTTGTCCTGAAATATCATTTTCAGCACATAACCAGACAAAGCCTACAACAAATCCTGCTGCTGCAGGACTGGCAAGCCCCTGAAAGTAACGTTTATCAGCACTGCCAATTTGAGTATTAAAACGAGCCAGACGTAACGCTGCACCGACAACATAAATAAAAGAAGCAATCCAGCCAATTTTACCTAATGAGGATAACGACCAGGTATACATAATCAAAGCTGGTGCAATACCAAATGAAATCATATCAGATAAGCTGTCATATTCAGCGCCAAAATCACTCTGGGTATTAGTCATCCTGGCCACCCTACCATCCAGACCATCCAGAATCATCGCAATAAAAATAGCCAGTGCAGCCCCTTCAAAATGACCACTCATGGCAGCAATCACAGCATAAAATCCGCCAAATAAAGCACTTGTGGTTAATAAGTTTGGAAGTAAATAAATACCACGTTTCTTAGATGATTTATTCATTGAACTCACATTTTGAGAGTTGTTATCAGATTCTTCAACCTTTTTTTCTTTGTTTAAATTGATATTATTATCCATTTTATTGATCTTTTTATATGAAGTGGAGTTTAGACTTATTTCTAACGCTACCTTCTCCTGTATTAATCAACTCAGTTTACACGCTTGCGAGTTTGATATAAAGATTTAAACAATTAATATTATCCGCTAAAAAAAGAACAGCCTGCTTATGCAGGCTGTTCTTTTAAATAATGATAGTACTGGTATTTAATAAAGTGTTAAGAAATCAATTCTTATCTTTATCAACTAGAGCATTCTCAGTGATCCATGGCATCATTTCACGTAATTTAGAACCTGTCTGCTCAATAGGATGGGCAGCATTATTACGTCGCCATGCAGTCATTTCAGGATAATTTGTCTGTCCTTCAAGAATAAAGCGTTTAGCATATTCACCATTTTGAATATTGTCTAAAGCCTGTTTCATTGCTTTTCGACTTTCATCGTTAATCACTTGTGGTCCAGTAACATATTCACCATATTCCGCATTGTTAGAAATCGAATAATTCATATTAGCGATTCCGCCTTCATACATGAGATCAACAATGAGTTTTAATTCATGCAGACATTCGAAATAGGCCATTTCTGGCGCATATCCCGCTTCAGTTAATGTTTCAAAGCCCGCTTTAACTAATTCAACTGCACCGCCACAAAGGACAGCCTGTTCACCAAATAAATCCGTTTCAGTTTCATCTTTAAATGTGGTTTCAATAATACCGGTACGACCACCACCCACACCAGAAGCATATGACAGAGCGACGTCTTTTGCCTTACCAGAAGCATCTTGATGAATAGCGATTAAATCAGGAATACCACCGCCTTTAACAAATTCAGAACGTACCGTATGGCCAGGTGCTTTAGGAGCAACCATAATGACATCTAAATCTGAGCGTGGAACAACCTGATTATAATGAATACTAAAACCATGAGCAAAAGCTAACGTAGCGCCCTGCTTAATATTAGGTTCGATATCTTGCTTATAAAGCTGAGACTGAAATTCGTCTGGAGTCAGAATCATAACCAGATCAGCTTCTTTAACAGCATCAGCTGCATTTTTAACTGCAAGTCCAGCCGCTTCAGCTTTTGCTGCAGAAGCAGAACCTTCACGTAATGCAATTGTCACGTCCACACCAGAATCTTTAAGATTGTTAGCATGTGCATGACCTTGAGAGCCGTAACCAACGATGGTGACTTTCATGCCTTTGATGATGGAAAGATCGCAATCCTTATCATAGTATATGTTCATTAATCCAAACCTTATGTCATTTGGTAACTATCTTGCCAGGCTCTATTGTTTATAGAAGGTGATCAAGTAGTCACTATTTTTAAAATAAATTTTTTCCCGGCCCAAGACAAATTGAGCCTGGAGCCATATAAAGTGATGGCTTAAAGCAATCACTAAAAGAAGAATGTTATACGTGTAATGATGAACTACCACGGGCAATACCCATAACCCCTGAACGGACAGTTTCTAAAATACTGTCACATTCAAACGAAGCAATAAAAGCATTCAGTTTTTCTGTAGTTCCCGTCAGCTCAACAGTATAAGTTTCATCATTAACATCAATGATATTACCTCGAAAAATATCACTTAAACGCATAATCTCATCTCGTGATGAAACAGGCGCTTTGAGCTTAATTAACATCATCTCACGTTCAATATGCTGTACACATGAAACATTTAAATCATTTAATTTGACCACATCAATCAGCTTATTAAGCTGTTTGGTAATTTGTTCGATAATTTCAGCTGAACCGCTTGTTACCAAAGTCATTCGAGACATTGACGGATCTTCTGTTGGTGCCACTGTTAATGATTCAATGTTATAGGCACGAGCTGAAAAAAGTCCCGAAACTCTTGATAGAGCTCCGGATTCGTTTTCTAATAAAATAGATATAATATGTCGCATTTTATAACTCTTTTTTTAATTACTTCTTCTAAACCAGTTCACTATCAGGAGCGAGTTCCATTTCATGATGACCTTTACCAGCAGCAATCATTGGATACACATTCTCTTCACGATTGGTAATAAAATCAATAAAGACCAGTTTATCTTTCATAGCAAATGCTTCTTTTAGTGCATCTTCAACGTCACTGGTCTTTTCAACCTTCATGCCAACATGACCATAACTTTCAGCCAGTTTTACAAAGTCAGGAATTGAATCCATATAAGACATTGCATAACGACCTTCATAGAAGAATTCCTGCCACTGTCTGACCATACCTAAATAACGATTATTGAGATTAATAATCTTAATGGGTAGCTGATATTGCATACAAGTCGCCAGTTCCTGAATATTCATTTGAATACTACCCTCACCTGTCACACAGGCAACGGTCTTGTCAAGATGAGCTAATTGTACACCCATGGCTGCCGGTAACCCAAACCCCATGGTTCCCAGACCACCAGAATTTATCCAGTGCCTTGGTTCTTCAAACTTGTAATACTGGGCAGCAAACATCTGATGTTGACCAACGTCAGAGGTAATATAAGCATCATCACCAGTCACTTCATTCAACTTTTCAATAACATATTGAGGTTTAATGCTCTTGGTTTTCTTATTATAACGTAAACAGTTTTTCTTACGCCATTGCTTAATCTGCTTCCACCAGTCCTTCATGGTAGTGGCATCATTTTCCAGCAGGGTCTTGTTGTCAGAGTCTTTGAGCAATTCAAGCAAGCTTGTCAAAACGTCATCAACATCACCGACTATTGGTATATCAACCTTAACTGTTTTAGAGATAGAAGATGGATCGATATCAATATGAATAATTTTTGCAGTCGGACAAAAATGCTCCAAATGACCCGTTACCCGATCATCAAAGCGAGCACCCACTGCAATTAACACATCCGTATCATGCATCGCCATATTGGCTTCATAAGTACCATGCATCCCTAACATGCCTAAAAATTGTTCATCTGAACTCGGGTAGGCACCCAAACCCATTAATGTGCTGGTAATTGGAAAGTTTAAGGTTTTGACCAGCGTCCTCAAGGTTTCTGAAGCATTACCTAAGACCACCCCGCCACCGGTATAAAATACAGGCTTTTTGGCTTGTAACATCAACTCCAAAGCTTTCTTAATTTGAAATGGATGTCCTTTCGTTACAGGATTATACGAACGCATTTCAATAGATGACTGATACGAATAAGGAATTTTTATACTGGGATCAGTGACATCTTTGGGAATATCAACAACCACAGGTCCTGGACGACCAGTAGAAGCAACATAAAAAGCCTTTGTTAAGGTTTCAGCAAGATCATTAATATCTTTCACTAAAAAATTATGTTTTACACAGGGACGTGAAATACCGACAGAATCAACCTCCTGGAAAGCATCACTGCCAATCACACCGGTAGGCACCTGTCCAGTAAGAACAACCAGAGGAATGGAATCCAGATAAGCAGTGGCAATACCCGTTACCGCATTTGTCATTCCTGGACCAGAAGTCACTAATGCAACCCCTGTTTTACCTGTTGAACGAGAATAGCCGTCGGCTGCATGCGTGGCTGCCTGCTCATGACGCACTAGAATATGTTTTACTTTATCTGCACGAAATAATGCATCATAGATATGCAATACTACGCCGCCTGGATACCCAAACAGATATTCTACACCCTCGTCATCGAGGAATTGTGCAATAATCTCAGCACCTGATAATTCCACTCTTTAACTCCCGTATAACCTTATATTTATTAGTGTTTAAAGTTTTTTAATCATAGGATAAGTGTTACTTTATAAGCAAATGATATGAGCAAACTTTATATGACTGTTTATTAATATTAATCCGACATTATATCTTGTCTTAAGATGTGTTTCAGCAAAAATTTAACACTTGTCGGGTGAATATTGAAAAAAAAAAGCAGTTATTTAAAATTTTTCAGAAAATCAGGGATGAATTAGAGACAGGATAGAGGGGAAAAACAAATAACAGACAAAAAAAAGGGCTAAATTACCTACAAATTATCAGGTAATTTAGCCCTGGAATTTTACCAGACTATAACGATTACAGCTTGTCTGCTTCTTCAGCTAAGTACTCAGCAACACCTTCAGTTGTTGCTTTCATTCCTGTATCACCTTTATTCCAACCCGCAGGACATACTTCACCATGCTCTTCAGTAAATTGCAGCGCATCAATCATACGTAACATCTCATCAATATTACGACCCAGTGGTAAATCATTGACTACCTGGTGACGAACATTTCCAGACTTATCAATTAAGAATGAACCACGGAATGCAACAGCAGCTGCTGGATGTTCAACATCGTAAGCTTGACAAATGGAATGGTCGATATCAGCAACTAATGGGTATTTAACTTCACCAATACCACCATTGTTAATTGCTGTGCTTCTCCAGGCTTTATGTGTGAAGTGAGAATCGATTGAGCAACCGATTACTTCAACGCCACGAGAAGTGAATTCTTGAATACGATGATCAAAAGCAATAAGCTCTGATGGACATACAAATGTAAAATCTAGTGGATAAAAGAACAATACTGCATATTTGTCTTTAATATGTGAAGCAAAATTAAAATCAGCTTTAATTTCGCCATCTGCCATTACTGCATTAGCTGTGAAGTCTGGTGCTGCTCTACCTACAAGTACGCTCATTATCGATTTCTCCTAGTGTGATAACTTTATAGTATTAAAGTATCTATTAAAAATTTTTAAATTGGGTTTACTTAAATACCCCACTTATTTGGTAGGGTATTCTATAGTGACTCTTGATTGAGATCAAGTATATTTGTTTGTTTAATACAAATCTATGATTTTAACTTAGCAAAAGCTGCCGCCATGGCATTATTTGCAGGTGTTGCATTTGAGGTTTGTGTAACTTTTTGTCTTTGCCGCTTATTCACCGTCGCTTCTCTCATTGGCTTAGGGGCAGATTCCACCTTGTCATTAAGACGCATGGTCAATGCAATTCTATTTCTTTTTAAATCAACATCAACGACTTTTGTTTTGACCACATCTCCCGCTTTGACAACATCTCTGGGATCCTTAACAAACTTATCCGCCAATTGGGAAATATGAACCAAACCATCCTGATGGACACCAATATCAACAAAAGCACCAAAATTTGTCACATTGGTTACGACACCTTCAAGAATCATTTCAGGCCTTAAATCTTTGGGTTGTTCAATCCCGT
>JAHXHI010000158.1 GCA_025656775.1 gamma proteobacterium symbiont of Bathyaustriella thionipta | reverse complement strand
TAGACATGTCGGTTTTAATAAATTACATAACTTTTCTGTCAAGCTTTTTTTTTCAATTTTTTTTAAATTTATGCTGAATAGTTACAATTTGTAATTCTTTAATCTTTCGAGTCAGGGTATTTCTGCCCCAGCCTAATAAACGAGCAGCATCCTGTTTACGCCCACCCGTATGTTTAAGTGCGACATCAATCATAATTCGTTCCATATTCGGCATTAAGCTATCAAGCACATTCTCAACACCGGATGAAAGCTGTGTATCTAACCAGAGTCGCAAGGCATCCTCCCAGTTACTGCTAATGATTTCTTCATGATCAATTTCTTGCAGCTCTGGCGGCATATCTTCAATATGAATGATTTGAGCGGGCGACATTACGGTCAACCAGCGACAGACATTTTCTAACTGGCGAACATTTCCAGGCCAGGGTTGTTTACTTAGAAAATCCTCACTTTCAGCATCCAGGGTTTTCTTTTCAACATTGAGTTCCTGGGCAGCACGATTGAGAAAGTAACTGGCCAGCAGTGCAATATCTTCCTGTCGCTCTTTTAATGTGGGCATATGAATTCGTATGACATTAAGGCGATGAAATAAATCTTCACGGAACAGCCCTTCCTGTACTCGCTTATCGAGATCTTGATGCGTTGCTGCAATAATTCTGACATCAACCTTGACAGGCAAGCGACCGCCCACCCGATAAAATTCACCATCAGCCAGGACCCGCAGTAAGCGGGTTTGTAATTCAGCAGGCATATCACCAATTTCATCCAGAAAGAGTGTACCGCCGTCGGCTTGTTCAAAACGCCCGACACGCTGTGTTTGGGCGCCGGTAAAGGCTCCACGCTCATGACCAAACAATTCTGATTCTAATAAATCTTTAGGAATTGCCGCCGTGTTTAATGCAATAAAAGGTTTGCTGGAACGGGGGCTATGACGATGCAATGCCTGAGCAACCAGCTCTTTTCCTGTGCCGGATGCACCATTTATCATCACTGTAATGTTAGAGCGTGAAAGACGTCCGATGGCACGAAAAACTTCCTGCATGGAGGCTGCTTCACCAATAATTTCAGGCGTAGAATTTGAATACTCCTGCTCATTCTGCTTGGCTTTTTCTGAGTTGCGCAAACTCAAAGCACGCTGAACTAACTCAACGGCTTCGTCAACATCAAATGGTTTGGGCAAATACTCGAATGCGCCGCCTTCATAGGCGGATACCGCACTGTCCAAATCAGAATGTGCGGTCATAATAATAACAGGGATATATTTATAATCTTCCTGTAATTTTTCCAGCAGACCAAAACCATCCATGCCAGGCATGCGAATGTCGGTCACAATGGTGTCAGGCTGGCTTTTGTTCAGGGCATTTAATACACTTTCTGCATTCTCAAAAATTTCCACCTGAAGTTCGGCTTGTTTAAATGCTTTTTCCAGAACCCAGCGAATGGAACGGTCATCATCTATTACCCAAACTATATTTTGTGTGCTCACATTGCACTCCGATATGCTTTTAATAAAAGCTTAATAAGCTATGTTTTAAATTATGGGTAACAATAGACTGAATACAGTCTTTCCCGGTTTACTATGGCATTCAATCAGACCGCCATTTTGACTGACCAGTGATTGTGCAATTGATAAGCCTAATCCTGTGCCTTCTGCTCGTCCTGTGATGAGCGGCATAAAAATACGCTCCTGCATTTTTTCTGAAATTCCAGGGCCATTATCAATAATATCCATTTTTGCGACGAGTTTATGCCGTTTATGCCCAATGTTAAAATGCCTTAATATCCTTGTTTTAATGATAATTTTTTTATTATTAATATGTCCGGCTTCAGGGCTGGTTTCTTGTTCAGAAAGTGCTTGCGCTGCATTACGGACAATATTTAACACGGCTTGTATTAAGTGCTCGGGATCAAATTCGATCTCCGGGATACTGGGGTCATAATCGAAAAATATTTTTACATCTCTGGTTTTATCTGCTTTAAGTAAACTACGAACACGTTCTGTGACCGAATGAATATTGACCATGGTTTTATTGGGTTTAGTATTCGGGCCAAGCATACGATTAACCAGTTTTTTTAGTCGATCGGCTTCATCAATAATCACCTGTGTATATTCCGCTAAATCCGGATTCTCCAATTCACGCTCTAATAGTTGAGCGGCACCGCGTATTCCACCTAAAGGGTTTTTTACTTCATGAGCCATACTGCGCAATAATGCCCGGATTGTTTCATGTTGCGCCAGCAGATTTTCTTCTCTTGAAATTCTTAAGTGGCGATCCAGCTGGCTTAATTCAATTAATAAATATTTATCATCATCTTCTGATTGAATGGGCTGAACGCTGATATCGACCATCACTTTTTTGTCAATGAATCGAATACTTCTTTCTCTTTGAGTAAAGGGATGATTTGAATCTAACGCAGACTGAATGGCTGCTATAAGCCCATCGTCATTCAATAACAGTGCAATCGGCCTGGTCACTATTTTATGCAAGCTGATACTGAGCAGCATTTCAGCTGCCGAGTTAACACATAGGACATTGAGCCTGGAATCAAGCAGGACAACGGCAGCATTTAAGTTATCCAGTATATTGATCGCTAAATGCTTCATATCAGTCTGGTGTTTTATTCGAGCGCCCCTTGAGAAAGTCAGTTGTATTCGTCCTGATGAATAAGCAATAATTAAACCACAATGATATTTTTTGGTGTATATAAATGTAAGTGTTTGTTTTGTAAGTATAAAAAATATGGCAAATATTTTTTTATACACTGATTATGATAATGATGCACTTTTTTAGTGCAAATATAATTTAATAGTAGCGTAAAGTACAGGCAAAAAAAAGCCCCCTGAAAAGGGGGTTTTATAAAGGCCAGATAAAATAGAAATTATGACTTAGCAGCTATAATACATATCAAACTCAACAGGATGAGTGGTCATACGTAAACGAGTCACTTCTTCCATTTTGAGATCAATAAAAGCCTGGACCATATCTTCTGGAAATACACCGCCGGTCGTCAAAAAGTCCATATCGTTTTCCAGCGCTTCTAAAGCCTGATCCAGTGAGCTGGCAACCGTCGGGATTTCAGCGGCTTCTTCAGCAGGCAGATCGTACAAGTCTTTATCCATTGCATCTCCTGGATGGATGCGGTTCTGAATACCATCAAGCCCGGCCATTAACATGGCAGAAAATGCCAAATAGGGATTAGCCGTCGGATCAGGGAAACGTACTTCAACTCGTCGTCCCTTAGGATTTGATTCATAAGGTATACGAATGGAGGCTGAGCGGTTACGGGCAGAATAGGCCAGCATAACAGGTGCTTCGAAACCCGGTACTAAACGCTTATAACTATTCGTTGACGCATTGGTAAATGCGTTGAGAGCACGGGCATGTTTGATAATGCCGCCAATATAATATAAAGCTGTTTCAGAGAGTCCTGCATAACCATCGCCAGAAAATAAATTTTCACCGTCTTTGAAAATGGACTGGTGAACATGCATACCTGAACCATTATCTCCCACAATAGGTTTGGGCATAAAGGTGGCTGTTTTTCCATAGGCGTGAGAGACGTTATGAATGACATATTTCATCTGCTGAACTTCATCTGCCTTACGAATGAGACTATTGAATTTTACGCCGATCTCACATTGACCTGCTGTGGCAACCTCATGGTGGTGCACTTCAACTTCCTGTCCCATTTCTTCCAGGGTTAAACACATTTGTGCCCTGATATCGTGGAGTGAATCAACAGGAGGTACAGGAAAGTAACCGCCTTTAATACCGGGCCTATGACCCATATTACCGTCATGATATACTTTTTCTGAATTCCATTCGGATTCTTCTGAATCAACTTTAACAAATGTGCCGCTCATATCTGAGCCCCAGCGAACATCATCCAGGATGAAAAACTCGGGTTCGGGCCCAAAGTAGGCTTCATCACCAATGCCGGTCGATTTAAGATATTCAATGGCACGCTTGGCAACAGAGCGGGGATCTCTTTCATAACCCTGCATGGTTGCAGGCTCAACAATATCACAGGTGATAATAACAGTTGGTTCATCAGTAAAAGGGTCTAACACGGCGGTCCCGGCATCAGGCATTAGAATCATGTCAGAATCATTAATCCCTTTCCAACCTGCAATTGAAGATCCGTCAAACATTTTTCCATCTTCAAATGTATCGGTGTTAACCGTTTTGGCTGGCACTGTAACATGTTGTTCTTTGCCGTGTGTGTCTGTGAAACGAAAATCAACAAATTTCACACCATTTTCTTCGATCAGTTGTAAAACATTATCAGACATTTTAGGTCTCCGGTTGTAGCAAAAGTTATAAAAAGGACATATTTTCAGTATAAAATTAATATTTTTGATAAAAGCACCTTTATGGTGCGTAAAAAATATATTTGCATCAAATAAGTGCGTTATCGATAAAGCAGCTCCAAACTTTCAATATAATTCAGGTTTTCTACAGAAGCGGAAAATTGTTGGGCTAAAGTATCCGCTGCAGTATGAGTGGATAAAATTGATAAGGGCATAATAATCTGTACCTGGACCTTACCATCAAGATAATGCAGCACCACATCTTCAATCAATTCTGCTTGTTTGATTACGCTCCAGTTTTTTTCAAGTTCGATCAATAATTCATTTCTTAAGGGGAGATGTGAACAGCTTGAATTTGCTTCATCATTCTCCGGATCAATATGGACAAGTACCTGTGTAATATCAGGGAAGTCATTGGTTAATTGTGCACTGACCTCATCACTGATACGGTGTCCTTCTGAAACACTCAGTTGAGGAGATACTTCAATATGCACATCCAATAAGGCCTCTGCACCCATCTGGCGTGTACGCAGCATGTGCATTTGAGACACACCGGGTATTTCTGTAATATGGTGGCTAATGGACTGCACTTTTTCTGGATCAAGGCCTTTATCCACTAACTCTTCAATACTTTCTTTGGCAATTTCCCAGCCAATTTTAGCGATCATCATGGATACTATCACCGCGGCGGCAGCGTCCAGATAAGGGATGCCGGACATACTACCTGCAATACCTACTAAAACAACGATAGAAGAAATGGCGTCACTACGGTGATGCCAGGCATTCGCTTTTAGGATGGGTGAATTAAGTCTATCGGCATAAAGCAGTGTGTATCGATATAATACTTCTTTTGATAAAACAGACAATAGTGCCACCCAGATCGTCATGCTCTCAGGCGTTATAATATTACCTGAAGTCAACCTGTCCAGGGCATCTATGACGATACCAATGCCCACTGCAATTAAAACTCCGCCTAATACTGCAGCAAAAGCAGTTTCAATCCGGGCATGACCATAGGGATGATCGTCATCAGGTGATTGATTACCTTTTTTGGCTGCCAAAACCACCAGACCATCACTGAGCAGATCAGAGAAGGAATGGATGCCGTCAACAATTAAGGCATGAGAGTGGCCAATGAAACCAATAATGATTTTTAAGATTGCCAGAACCAGATTGACTACGGCACCAACAATAGTCACTCGGGTTGTTATCTGATAGCGTTCATTTAATGTGTTATCTTCGCTAGACATAGTAATTAATTGATTTATCTCTTTATTTATTGATTTCAAGAATCGTGATCATATGCTGTTTTGCTCAAAAAGCGAATTTATATTGATATGATCTGTTAATAATAGCTGAAAAATAAAAAGGCCGCTATGAAAGCGGCCTTTTTACCCGAAAATGGGTGAACTAATGTGTATGCTGATAGCACACAGCTTAGTTATTTGATGAACAGCATTTCCTGATATTTAGGTAAAGGCCATAGTTCATCAGCGACTTCAGTTTCAAGTGTATCAGCATGAGCGCGTACTTCATTCATTAAGCTCAGAATGTCATTAGCAAAATACTGCATGTGATCATCCGTTGAGGCAAAGTCTTCTTTTTCCATTGCTTCACTCAACTTGGCAACAGCAGCCATCATAGCGTTTGTTGCAGTGGCAACAGCTTGTGCTGCGGTTGTGTCGACATCAACACCCATCTCAGACATGCCTGCGCTTGCCATAGACAGATCAGACAAATAACGAACAGCGGCTGGGTAGATCATGGTTTTTGCCATATCAACAACCAGCTTGGCTTCAACTTCCAGTGACAGAATGTATTGCTCTGCATAGACTTCATAACGACTTTCTAATTCAACTGGAGTAAGTACACCGGTGCTTTCAAATAATTCTTTAACAGAAGCTTCCTGCAGTGCAGGCAGGGCATCTGCTGTGGTTGGGATATTCTTTAAGCCGCGCTCAGCCACTGCCATTTCATGCCATTCGCTGGAGTAACCGTCACCACCAAATACCGCATTACCATGGTCATTCATCAGTTCCTGAAGAACGCTGGCAACGGCTTTGGTTTGATCACCGTCTTTAAGCGCAGTTTCGAGTTTGTCTGCAATCCAGTTTAATGAGTCAGCCAGCATAGTATTCATGGCGACTAAAGGACCAGAAACAGATTGTGCGGAGCCAACAGCACGGAATTCAAAGCGATTACCCGTGAAGGCAAAAGGAGAAGTTCGGTTACGGTCACCCGGATCACGTTCAAAGTTAAGAATCTGAGACAGACCCAGATCCATTTCACCACCGACTTCACTGCTTAATAATTTGCCGTCTTTAATGTCCTGAAATACTTTTTCCAGCTGGTCGCCAAGATACACAGACAGAATCGCTGGAGGTGCTTCATTGGCACCTAAACGGTGGTCATTACCGGCAGAAGCTATCACTGAGCGTAATAATGGGCCAAATTTATGAACACCACGGATAACCGCGCCGCAGAATAATAAGAAATTCAGGTTATCATGTGGAGTCTGGCCTGGATCAAGCAGGTTACCCTGAGTGGCATTACCCACTGACCAGTTAACGTGCTTTCCTGAACCATTAATACCGGCGAACGGCTTCTCATGAAGCAGACAAATAAAACCATGACGTTTGGCAGTTGCTTTTAAAGTCGTCATCATTAATTGCTGGTGATCGGCAGCCACATTGGCTGCTTCAAAATAAGGGGCAATTTCAAACTGGCCCGGAGCCACTTCGTTGTGGTGAGTCTTAGCAGGAATACCTAAACGATATAACTGATCTTCAACATCCTGCATATAAACCTGAACACGGGCAGGGATGGCACCAAAATAGTGATCATCAAATTGCTGACCTTTAGCGGGTTCAGCACCAAACAAAGTACGGCCGGCTAATAATAAGTCGGGACGGCTGTTAGCGAAGTTAGAATCAACCAGGAAGTATTCCTGCTCGGCACCACAGCTTGAGTTCAATGGTGCGATTTCTTTTTCACCCATTAATGATAATACTCTGTTACCTGCTTTGTTCATGGCATCGTTAGAACGTAATAACGGAATTTTTTTATCCAGTGCTTCGCCGGTCCATGACATGAAAACACATGGAATCATCAGCGTCGAGCCATTGTCAGTGTGCTGAATATAAACCGGGCTGGTAGGATCCCATGCGGTATAACCACGGGCAGCATTAGTCATACGGATACTGCCGTTGGGGAATGATGAACCATCAGGTTCACCCTTAATTAATAAACTACCGGTAAATTCAGTAATCGCATTGCCATCAGAATTAGTGACGATAAAACCATCGTGTTTTTCTGCGGTTACGTTTGTCAGTGGGTAGAATACGTGAGAATAAAATTTAACACCTTTAGCAACAGCCCATTCTTTCATTGCCGCAGCAACAATATCTGCTGTTGCAGAATCAAGAGGCTCGCCAGTTTGTACTGTTTTTTTGATCGCTTTAAATGCGTTTTTTGACAGCGACTCTTCCATAGTGGCAAGATTAAACACATCGCATGCCCAGATTTTACTGAGTGCATCAGTTTTGTCTGATGCTGAGGGTTCGCGATTAGTAATCTGGTAAATTGCTTGAAGGCGTGATTCATTTCCACTCATGTTGTTTTCCTTGGCTTAAGTGACTCGGTTAATTGGAATGATACGATTTAATTTTTTATCGTTAATCTGGTGATTAAGTTCAACAGACGTAATACGGGTTTATATGGCGTAATTATATAGCAAACATCATGCCATCAGCCGTTGATGTAAGTAGTGATGCCATCTGAATTTTGTCGGGGTCGATAATAGCATAAAAAATAGATTATTTATGCTAAAAATCAGCTTTTTGTACACCACTATGGTGCATGTGAAATGTTAAGTATGATAAATACGGGTGGTTTTACAGATTCAGGCATAGTTTAATTCATTCAGTTGTTGTAAAGCGATGACTTGCAATTGTTCAGCAGGCATGGGTCGCCCATACCAATAACCCTGCACGGTTGGACAGCCAATTGATTTTACATAGTTGATTTGTACTTCATTTTCAACACCTTCGGCTACAATATTCATGCCCAATTCTTTAGCCATGGCAACAATTGCCGTAATAATAGAGTTTTTATCATTGACTGATTGTATGGTTGAAATAAACGAACGATCAATTTTTAGATTGTTGAGCGGCAGTGTTTGTAAATAACTTAAAGATGAATAGCCCATACCAAAATCATCGACAGCAAAACGAACACCATGGTTGGATAACTGCTTTAATTTGCCTACCACCAAATCCATATCTTTCATCAATGTATTTTCGGTGATTTCAAGTTCCAGATGTTCAGGTTTAAGGTTGTATTTTTTTAATGTAGAGAGTACAAAGTCAACAAAATGGCTGGTACTGATCTGAGATGCAGAGATATTGACCGCCAGGGTAATATTGGATAAAACTGAATGATGCTTTATCCAGTTTTGTAAGATTTTACATGAAGCATCCAGCATCCATTCACCAATATCATTAATTAAGCCGGTTTCTTCTGCAAGAGGAATAAAATCATTGGGTGAAACAAGCCCTTTTTCTGGGTGATTCCAGCGAATCAGGGCCTCTACGCCTGATATTATTTCCAGCTTGGTATTGTACTGAGGCTGAAAATAGACTTCAAACTGGTCTTCCTGAATTGCCAGTCTGATGCCATTTTCTATTGACAGGTGCTGCTGAAGCAGAAGCTGCATATGATCGGAAAAGAACTCGTGGCCGTTTTTGCCTTTGCCTTTAATGTTATACATCGCCATATCGGCATGTTTAATTAATGTTTCACTGCTGGTGCCGTCATCGGGGTAAAGTGCGGTACCAATACTAAAGGTGACATATACATCATTGCCTTCAATGTTGAAGGGTTGCTCTAACATCAGCGTGATTTTATTGATTAAATTAATGACGTCTTCACGATTGCGAATATCAGGTAACATTAAATTAAATTCATCACCACCGACTCGTGCTAATGTATCACTGTCACGAATACAGGTTAATAAACGTTTAGATATTTTTTGCAATAACTTATCACCGGCAATATGTCCCAGTGAGTCATTAACGATTTTAAAGCGATCCATATCCAGAAACATAATGGCGACTTTACGAGCGCTGCGATTTGCCTGAGTGATGGCAAAATTAATTCGGTCTCGGAATAAAATTCGGTTGGGCAGGTTAGTCAGTGCATCATGATAGAGCTGGAAATAAATCAGTTCATCTAAACGTTTTTGTTCAGTCACATCTCGAGCCACACCATAGATGCCGACATGGTTATTATTAGAGTTGCGATCAGGAATTTCGGATGCATTTAATTTTACAGCAATTGAACGTGATTCAAAACAACAGGGTTCCGTGCCTTCATACTTGGCTTTCATTTTAAATTCGATTTTTTGAGCAATATCAAGATTACTCAAAGAAGTACTGAAGGCAAAATGGGCTTTCTCCACATCCTCTTTATGAATAAACTCAGAGTAGTGCCGGCCGATAAACTCATCATGCTCGTAACCTAAAAGTTCAGTCGCACGTTCATTGACAAAAATAAAGTGACCATCTTTGTCCAGCATATAAACCATATCAGGGGAATTATTGACAAAAAAACGGTAGCGTTCTTCTGAAACCTGTATGCAGCGAGTCATTTCATCGACCTGGTGCTGCAGTGCCTGCTTTTCAAGAAGGTTGTTAATCACCTTGACCAGTTCACTGGGAATGTAGGGCTTATGAAGAAAGTCCTTAACACCGTGACGCATTGCCAAGGTTGCATTTTTGAAAGTCGCTTCGCCGCTGGTAATAATGATGTCAGTATCAGGGTATTTTGTTCTGACTTCTTTCATGACCTGAAAGCCGTCTACCTTTGGCATAATCAAATCAAGTAATAAAATATCGACAGGCTGCTGAGCTAAAATATCGAGTGCTTCCTGACCATCTTCGGCCAGCAAACAATTTAGATTATAGAGCGAAAGTAGTTCCTGAACACTTTCACGCATGAGTTTTTCATCATCAGCAACCAGAATGGTCACTGCAGGTGTTTTTGTTTCATCGGAACCCAAAGCATTCTTATAGAGACAAGAACTATAATATTGTTTAATATTATTACCGCTATCGTTCATTACCACTTCCTATGTTTGGATTTAACCAACGTTTGAAAACGACTTATTCAAATAATTTTTTATTGCTTAAAAGGTTTTCTAGGCAGCAGAATATGAAATTCTGCCCCACTTATTTCCTGTTGACCGGGAGCTGCGGACAATTGTTTTGTATATGAATTGCTGCCGCTAATCGTCCCACCCAAATCATTAACAAGATTCTTTATAATACTTAAGCCTAACCCCGAATGCTCACCTGATTTGGTGCTTTTAACAGGATTAAACAGATTTTTTAAAATGTTATCAGGGATTCCCGGGCCGGTATCAGAAATACTGAGTTCTATAAATTGTTTTCCGTTATTATTAACACGATCTCGGGTCTTAATGCAGGGTAAGAGCATTATAAATGCTGCCCTAATAAAATTTCAGCCCTGAAATTATCATCCAGAGCAGCTAATTTACGCTTTCGCTTAA
>JAHXHI010000055.1 GCA_025656775.1 gamma proteobacterium symbiont of Bathyaustriella thionipta | reverse complement strand
TGCATAGACATGTCGGTTTTAATAAATTACATAACTTTTCTGTCAAGCTTTTTTTTCAATTTTTTTTAAATTTATGCTGAATAGTTACATTTTTTGATGCTATCGAGAATTTTTTCAATCTCATGAACAATAACAGGAGCAAGTCCTTCGTAGGGTTCATCGAGTAAAAGGAGTTTAATATCTCTTGCCAGGGCTCTGGCAACAGCCAGCATTTGTTGTTCACCACCGGATAATGTCACCCCTATCTGATCGCGACGTTCTCCCAACCTTGGAAAATGTTCATAAATACGTTCTAATGACCAGCCGACAGGCTCTTCTATCTGAGCCAGTTTGATATTTTCTTCCACTGTCAGACCGCCAATAATACAACGATCTTCCTGTACCAGAGCTACGCCATGCTGAGCAGCCTGGTATGACTTCATATTGTGCATGGGCTGGTGGTCAAGCCAGATCTCACCATGTTTTACTTGTGGAGATGAAGCGCGTGCGATCGAACGTAAGGTTGATGTTTTTCCAGCACCATTTCTACCCAACAGGGCAACAATTTCACCTTCACGAATATCAAAGCTGACACCTTGTACAATATAACTTTCACCATAATAAGAATGGATATCCCAGCAGGAGAAAAATGCCGGTGTATTTCCTGTATTTGAAATCTGTGGTGCTAATGGTACGTGATCGTCCTTATGTTTAGTAAAATTACTCATAAATGTGCTCCACCTAAATAGGCTTCCTGTACTTTTGGATTGCCACGGATTTCATCTGGTGTGCCTGATGCGATAATTGTGCCTTGTGCTAACACTGATATATGATCAGCCACACTAAAGACCACATGCATATCATGCTCGATGATCACCTTGGTCATGCCGCGTTCTTTAATTCTTTTCAACAGGTCAATGGTTCTATTGGTGTCATGACGTGCCATACCTGCAGTGGGCTCATCTAACAATAATAACTTAGGATGCTGAACCAGACACATGGCAAGTTCCAGACGGCGTTTATCACCGCGGGACATACTGCCGGCATGTACATCAATTTGATCAATCAGGCCAATGTCTTCAAGCACGTGAAGTGCGTCATCATTAACCTCTGTTTCATTTGATAAACTGCGAAACATATTAAATTTAAATGCGCCTTCACGTTTGGCCAGTGCCGGGATCATGACATTTTGTAATACGCTTAAGTCTGAAAAAATTTCAGGTGTCTGAAATACACGTGAAATACCTGCCTGATTAATTTCATGAGGCTCTTTGCCGATCATATCCTGGCCGTTAAATGTCACTGTACCGCTATCGGGTGCCAGACGTCCAATACAGACATTCAGCATCGTTGATTTACCAGCACCGTTGGGGCCGATAATGGCGTGTACTTTACCTTCCTCAACTTCCAGATGCAGATCGCTCAGTGCTTTTAGTCCACCAAAGGATTTTTGTACATTATCAATTTTTAGAATTATATTGCTCATGATGTCGCGTTATCCTCTGCTTGCTGGACAGGCTTTTCTGTTTTTCTTGAAAAAAGTTTTTTGATTCGCTCAATACCTTCCATAATGCCACCCGGTAAGAAAATAACAATGATCATAAAGAGTGCACCTAAGGTCAGATGCCAGCCTTCTCCAACAAAGGGAGAAGTGATTGCAACGACAATATCTGCCAGCCAGTCGGGCATAAATGCAAAGATCTGATGCAGTGCCTGCTCATTCATTGCAGAAAATATATTTTCAAAATATTTAATAATACCCACCCCTAACATGGGGCCGATCAGTGTACCGACACCACCTAGAATGGTCATCAGAACCACTTCACCAGAGGCGGTCCACTGCATGCGCTCAGCACCCGCTAAGGGATCAGTTGTGGCCATTAATGCGCCTGCTAATCCAGCATACATGCCGGAGATCACAAAAGCACTTAAAAGATACGGACGGGTATTATAACCGGTATATTTCATACGCGTCTGATTCGATTTTATCGCCTGCAGCTTGATTCCAAAGGGAGAATGAAAAATCCGTTGTGAGATAAAAAAAGCAATAATTAATAACACTGCACAAAAATAAAAGCCTGAATAACCACTCATTTCAAGACCAAAAAAGGTGGTTGACGGCAAGCCTTCACCCGCTTCTGAAAACAGACGGTCAATAATACGATGATCACTTTTGGCTAATTGCAGACCTGTTTCACCATTGGTGATTGGGGTTAAAACAGAATAGGCCAGATTATAAGACATCTGTGCAAAGGCCAGCGTTAAAATAGAAAAGTAAATCCCTGAACGACGCAGACTGATAAAGCCGATTATGGCGGCAAACAATCCTGCCACTAATACACTTAATACAATCGCCGGTAAAACATTCATGGTAAATAGTTTAAATGACCAGACTGCTGTATAAGAGCCGACACCTAAAAATGCCGCATGACCAAATGATAAATAGCCTGTTAAACCAAATAATATATTATAGCCCACAGCAAAAATACCGAAGATGGCAAATTTTTGCAGTAAATCAGGATAACCAGCACCCAGAGGCTCTAACCAGAATGGCATGGTTAATATTACCGCTGAAAAGATCAGCATGACAAATAAATCTTTTTTCAATGTTGGTGCTTTCATATTAATCCTCCATTACCCCTTCACGTCCCAGTAAACCACGCGGTTTAACTAACAGGATAACAACGGCCACAAGATAAATAATAATCTGGTCAATACCGGGGATAATCGATTTTACCTCATTCATTGATGCAAAAGATTGCAAGATACCCAGCAGGAATCCGGCAGCAACAGCACCACCCAGTGAGCCCATACCGCCCACCACTACAACCACAAAAGATAACACGAGAAAATCCATTCCCATATGATAGTCAGGCGGAAGAATAGGGGAATACATGACACCAGCCAGTCCGGTTACCACCGCAGCCAGTCCAAAGACAATGGTAAAACGCCGTTCAATATTAATACCCAGCATACCGACTGTTTCCCTATCCATCATACCGGCACGCACCACCATACCGAATGTGGTGAGATTTAAAAAGGCAAACACCCCGGCAATGATGATGGCTGAAAAGGCCAGATAAATGAGTCGCCACCAGGGATAGACTACTGATTCACCCATACCTAATAACACTCCGACAGGTGCACTGCCGGACACAATTTCCGGTGCCGGTGTTGGAATTGGGTTTGCGCCAAACCAGGATTTAATCAGCTCCTGTAATACAATTGCCAGACCAAAGGTCACCAGAATCTGTTCAGCATGGGTACGTTTGTAGAAGTGACGAATCAGTCCTCGCTCCATGATTAAACCCACTAACAACATAACCGGTATGGCAAAGAGAATAGACAGCGGTACTGAGTAGTCAATGATCGTAGTACCAAAATCCCCAAACCATATTTCCAGATAAGGTTGTTCTTTGAAGGCATCAAAAAAGGTAATACTTTCATCTTTCACTTGTTTTGATATGGTCAATAATTTCTGGAAGGTGACCGCACAAAAAGCCCCCAGCATAAATAAGGCACCATGGGCAAAATTGACGACACCAAGCGTACCAAAAACAAGGGTCAGACCCAGTGCAATGAGAGCATAGGCACCCCCTTTGTCAAGCCCGTTGAGTATCTGCAGAAATATTGCATCCATTGTATTACTACTCTTTTAGAAAGTTGTTGAAAAATACTTATCCATAAATGTTTCGTGCAAAACATTTATGGATAAGTACTACTTAAAATACTAATTAAGATATCTAATAAAAAGCAGCACAGAATAGCATCCTGTACTGCTTATTCCCTAAGCAGGCTTATTAGAGCAAAACTCTAAACCTTATACGGACCTAATTCACCGCCAAAGATCTTGGCATCATATTCGACTTGTGAACGAGGTACTTCCTGAACGATCTCAAGCAAGTCAAACTGACTGGTTGGATTTTCATTACCACGTACAACCAGAACGTCTTTAAAGCACTGGTGATCTTCTGCACGATATTCAGTTGCGCCATTACCCATACCGTCAAATTTGAAGCCTTCTAATTGCTTAATCACCTCTGGAGGGTAGAATGTACCAGCCATTTCACAGGCATTAGCATATAACAGAGTTTGTACATAACAGGTATGAGCAGCCTGTGATGGTGGGAAACCATACTCAGAACCAAAAGATTTAACAAAGGCTTTTGAGCCTTCATCTTTGAGTGCCCAGTTCCAGTTAGTCGTACCTAAAATACCTTTCAGGTTTTTACCTGCACTCTGTGCCATCAGGCGAGAATATAAAGGCACAATAATTTCAAAGGTTTTGCCGTTAACTTCTTTATCTCTTAAGCCAAACTGCACAGCCTGAGTCAGGGAGTTAATCATGTCCTTACCATAGTGATTAAGGATCAGCGTATCAGCACCCGAGTTTAAAATAGGCGTGATATATTGAGAGAAGTCACCCGCGCCAACAGGTGTTTTCACTGTCTTGGCTGTTTTCCAGCCCAGACCTTCAGTGGTTTCTTTGATTGATTCTTCCTGTGTCCAGCCCCAGGTGTAATCAGCAGTCAGGTGATAAGCATTACGATCAGTGCCCATTTCTTTTTTCAATACGGGTCCCAGTGCTGAACCAGACATTTTTGCATTGAAGAAATGACGGAAACCATAACGACGCTTGTCTTTACCAGTGGTATCATTGGAGTGAGTCAGGCCCGCCATAAAAACAACGCCCATTTCCTGTGCCAGTGATTGTACAGCGATAGCCACACCAGAAGATGAACCACCGGAAAACATGATAACGCCGTCTTTTTCAATCATACGCTTGGCAGAAGCACGAGCCGCATCTGATTTGGTCTGCGTATCACCTGTAACGTATTCGACTTTTTTACCTAAGATGCCGTTACCTTTAAGACTTAATGGCTTCATAGTGTTCATTAAACCACCATCGCCTTCACCATTAAGGTGTTTCACAGCCAGTTTGAATGCGCGTAATTCATCAGCACCTTCATCTGCATAAGCACCTGTTTGCGGTACATTGAAACCTAATTTAACGCTCGCTGCTTTACCCGGATCATTTCTGAAAGTTTCTCCTGCCCAGGCACCACGGCTGAAAAACATCGGCATGGCACCAGCGGCTGAAAATGCACCAGCAGCTTTCATTACGTCACGACGTGACCAACCTGCTGAATTTTTCTTATCACTCATTCTGTTTCCCTCATTATTATTGTCTCTTAAATCTCTGCGTTCAAGAGTTGATTATTAAGCGGTTTTTTCAGCATTAAGTTCACTGAACACTCAATACTATTAATCAGAAATAATATACTGATATGGTTAATTTCTGTGGTTGTTTGCGTTATCACTTATAGCGATTTTTGTGCCATATTATCTTTTACCTATAAATCAATATGTTAAATTATTTCTTTCTTTTTTTAAAAATCAATTGTTACATTTTGTAACAAAATTTGTGTACTTAGGTAACACTTTTAATGGTTCAGCTACTTTGGTATTAACTGACTTTTCACTATAGACGAATAATTCGAAATCCCCAGTTATTATTGCAAAAATTCGGATAAGAAATATTTCTTGCCGTACTGGTCAGCCAATTGGCTTTGTTGTACCAACTGCCTCCGCAAAGAATATATTCATCACCTTTACAGGTTGATGTCCACTCCCAGACATTACCATGCATATCATAAAGATCCCAGGCATTAGCCAGTCGAGGTCCGGGAGTCGGCATGGTTTTGCCCGTGCCCATCACCATCATCCTGGGATCCGGTATATCACCATACCAGTAGTGAGTCACTGTTCTGGCACGACAAGCATATTCCCATTGTTCTTCCGTGGGTAATTGACAATTTCAGCCGGTTTGCTCTGATAGCCAGCGAGTATAATTTCTGGCATTATGGTAATTAATGTTAATTACCGGTCGGTTTTCTCGACCCCAGCCATTATCTCCCGGTGGTTGTTGGCTGATCGATGCACAATACAGATCATACATTTCAAATGTCACGGGTGTGCTTAACATTTTAAAGGCCGCTATTTTTTCCTCTTGCCCGGCATGATAAAACATACCTTCTGGTATTTCTGACCAATTAGCGTCACATATTTTATAGCGCAGATAAAATTCATTTTGTTTTTCATGGTCTTCTGTTAATAGACTAACGAACTGTTTCGAAACAGTATTTTTTTTCCAGGCGAGTGTTTATTAAGACATTCCTGTAATTGTTCCTGTTTTTCAGTAAGCGCCAGTTTCAGCTTGAATACTTCTTGTTTCAGCTGGTTTATTTTTTCTACAGAATCCGTGGTATTCATGGTTGGCATGTATCGTACATTTATATTAACTATTGGTTTTAGAGATAAAGCGGTGAAAAATATTGCTTTGCTGCATTAAATATTCAAAATGACGATAGTTTAATTTATAACAAATCGTACTTTTTATCGCTCTGTGTTGAAAAAAAACCGCTCTTTTATCTTTCAATGCCATAACGGGAAAACATTCCCCGGATTTTAATATCATTATCGGGTTAGATGCTTCTTCTGGTGACGCAGAGTCTGTATTCATTTCACCCTCAGCACTGACCAGGCCGTTTTTTATAATATAAAAACAATCAACCATGCCTTGCTGCGATGACAAAATAGTATCACTTTCTGCAAAGAACACCTGCTCTAAATGCATTGCAAGATATTCCTGATGAGCTGATGACATCCGACTAAAAGGCTCATAATGATGTAAAAAATCGATGATCGGCTTAAGTGCTGTGGAGGTGTCTGTCATTAGGCATTAATCATTTTTATTTATAATTTGAATATCTTTATGGGGAGTTCAGAAGGCAAGTTTAAGACCACTTACCATAAAATATTTTAAAAACAATAAGATAGTGTAATTGTTCTTTTGCTATTTTATTTGTTGGTGGTGAGTTTGTTACCTTACGTAACATATTTTGTGTATATATCACTCATCAGTATCGACAATTGCCTAAATACTTAATTTATATCAATGGTCAAATGTACACTAACGTGTTAAATTCTCTTTTCCTTTATATTTTTGGTTTTATATGATGAAAAAACACACGAAAAAGCGCCGATTAGGTCAGAAAATATCACTATTTTTTTCTATTTTCTGTTATGTGATGGCCATAGCTGCTGCAGTATTTGCTTTTATCTGGAAAGCCGATAATGGTACTCAGGATCCTATTTTTGCCAGTGCCCTTGCCAGTATTTTCTTTTTTGGCAGCTGCGGCTTTGTATTACATTACATTGCCAATGCTAATCTGCCTGACTTTAACTTAAAAACCTGATTGTAAAACCTGACTCACTTAGATTCTTTATTTTTTGGTATATTCAGCCGATTGCGCTTTTCCCATAACGTCTTTCGGCTAATCCCCAGTTGTTTGGCTAACTCCGTTTCCGTTTGCTGCTGATTTTCATTAAGAAAATGAACCAGATATTCATCTAAAGAGAGTGATTTCAGTTTATTTCCACTCCCTGGCATACTATTTTCAGCATTATTTTCTTTAAATAAGGAAATCTGTTCCAGATTGATTTCATCATCATCACTTAAAATCACTGCCCGTTCAATGACATTCTGCATTTCCCGTATATTACCCGGCCAGCTATAATTCTGAAATTTTTCCAGCACTTCCGGTGAAAATTTAATGGGAGAATGGGCCATTTTCTTGACCATATCATGAAGTAGATGTCTGGCAAGCTTGATAATATCCTGACCACGTTCTTTTAATGGCGGTAAACAAATATCAAAAACATTAAGACGAAAATAAAGATCACTACGGAATAGTTGTTCATCAACCATTTGCGGTAAGTCTTTATGCGTTGCAGCAATCAATCGAATATCCACACTGCGTGCCTGGGTTGAACCCACCCGACGGACTTCATTTTCCTGCAGTACCCTGAGTAATCGTGCCTGTACTTCAAGCGATAATTCACCAATTTCATCAAGAAAAAGAGTACCGCCACTGGCTGCTTCAATTAATCCGGGATGATCTTTCTCGGCACCGGTAAACGCACCTTTGTTATAGCCAAACAATTCAGATTCAATAAGATTTTCTGCTATCGCAGCACAATTAATACTAATCATGGCTGATGAATGCCTGTCTGAATATTCATGAATTGCTCTGGCAACCAGTTCTTTACCTGTACCTGTTTCACCTAAAATCAGAATGGAGGTATTCATAGGGGCAACTTTATGAATACGCTTATTGACTTCCAGCATAGCAGGACACTCACCCACCATACCCGCAATGGTAAAGTCCTTGGCAAGCTCTTTTTTCAGTGCTGTATTCTCCAGCGCTAATTTACGCTCCTTAATAATGCGCTGAATCATTAAGAGTAATTCTGTGTGATCAAAGGGTTTGGCGATATAATCAATCGCCCCCAGTTTCATTGCATCAACAGCAGAATTTACACTGGCATAACTGGTCATAATGATAATGGGGATATCAACAAACTGTTCAATTAATGCAGTTCCCGGTGCTCCCGGTAATCTTAAATCACTTAAAATAATGTCAAACGCATGCACTTCAATCAGTTTAATGGCTTCCTCTACTGTTTCAGCCACATTGACCTGATAGTGATTTTTTTCTAATAAGCGTTTTAAGGAGTCCCGGATCAATTTTTCATCATCAACGACTAAAATATTATTCATTCATAAATCCCTGGCTGGTGTCATACTTCGTTAACTGATGTTTCATTAATGCAGCGGGGCAGGGTCATTAAAAATATACTGCCTTGTTTAAACCCTTGTTGAATATTATCAATAATTTTAATGTCACCACTGTGATCACGAATAATGTTATAGACAATTGATAAACCCAGACCTATCCCTTCGCCTGCTTCTTTGGTACTAAAAAAAGGTTCGAATAAACGTTTTTTATTCGTTTCTGAAACCCCTTTACCCTGATCAATCACTTTAATAATAATATTTTCTCCCTCTTCAAGCGATTGCATGCAGATAGTTTTGTTATTTTCTGAGGCATCACAGGCATTATTGAGTAAATTCACAAACACCTGCACCAGTTGCTGATGGTCACCGCTGACACTGTGCTGTATATCACATTCATTGGCAAAAGATTGCTGCTTTACCTTATGACTCAGGGTCACCAGATGGATTGCTTCATCAATACATTGTTTAACATTCACAGGCTTTCTTGGCGGTGTGAGATAATTGCCGCTGCGGGAATAACTCGACAGTGATTGAATAATGGTGGTAATACGGCGAGTCTGATTAAGAATATCTTCCAGGTGCTGCGGTAAATATCGCTGTAAATAGTCTGCATCATCTTCAGCGATTAAGTTTTGTGTCACAGAAGCAATCCCTGTCACCGGATTACCTATTTCATGAGCCACACCCGCCGCAAGGCGGCCAATTGAAGCCAGACGTTCACTGTGAGCCAGTCGGTTTTCCAGTTCCTGTAAATCACTTAAATCTTCAACTAACAGAACCACACCACTGGAATCTGCATTTTCCAGAGATTTATTAGCTTCATTATTTTTATGCAGTAACTGGGTTGAGGCATTAATTAAAGAGGATTTATGGAGATTTAAAATACACTTTTTATGATCCAGCTGAACTTGTATTTTACGCAGCTGCTGCTCATCCCCCTGAATAAAACTATAAAATAATTCACCTAGCGGCGGAGGGAGTGATTGAATCGGTTCCCCCAGTATTTGCTCAGCTGAGATACCTGAAAATGATTCTATTGCTTTATTCCAGTTCAGTACTTCACCATTAAGCCCAATAGAGCACACCCCCAGAGGCAGATCCTGTAATACCTGTCGGTGATAGCGACGCATCTCATCTAATTCACCGGCAACACCTTCAAGTTGTGTTTTGGAATCTTCCAGTTTGTTTTCCATAAAACGAAAACTTTTGGCAAACACATCCCTCGTATCATGATCCAGTATTAACTTTTCATTAATAACCACTTTTGCCAGCAGGGGACCAATTAAACCTGACAGGTTGCGTTCAATACGCTCTCGTAATTGTCTTAGACTCACCGGATTCGTATCATATTCTGTCATAGCCAGATCATGCAGTGCTGTTTTTACTTCAAGTGACGACATTTCATCACCAATCATTAAGGCCAGCTGCTCTCTGATTTGTTGTACAGAACGTAACACCATAATCCCTTTAGGCGGAGTCAGTGATTTTGAGCAGCAATTGACCGCATTATCCATTTCAGCCTGACTGGCTTTGGTCGCCAAAGAGACAATGACAAACAACAATGCATTCACTGAGAGTGACCAGAAGGTCACATCACCCCATTTATCCTGTGAGTTAATTAAATCGCTAAAGGGTGGAATCACTTCATAAATGGACTGGCTGATAAAATCAGAGTTAACCAGCAAAGGCACAAGCAGTGCATAAGCCCAGGTCATAGAGCCTGCCAGAAGTCCCATTAACAGCCCTTTTCGATTCGCACCTCGCCAGAACAACAAACCAATCGTACCCGGTAAAAATTGGGCTACCGCAACAAAGGATATCAGCCCCAGCTGAGCCAGTCCCTGATGTTTAGATAGTAATAAATCAAAAGCAAAGCCCGCCATAATAATAATGGCAATCAGAATACGACGCCCCTGCAATAATCGTTTGTAGATACTGATTTCACTGGAGATTTTATGCGGGAAGGTAAGCGGTAAAACAAAGTGATTCATTACCATCGCCGCCAGAGAAAGCGTAGTAACAATCATCATCGCACTGGCAGCAGAGAGACCGCCGATAAAAGTAATCAGAGGCAATAAATTATGCTCACTATGTAAGGTAATGCCCAATACATAAAAATCAGCACTGGTCTGCGTTTGCATAAATTGTCCGGCCCAGAGAATCACTGGAATCGGCAAATTCATCAATAACAGCAATAAAGGAAATGCCCAGCTGGCGGTTTGTATGGATTTACTTTCAAAGTTTTCGGTAATTCCCATATGAAACTGGCGGGGCAAAAAAAGTGCCGCAGTGAACGATAAAAAGATAAGACTATTCCATGAACCATCTAGTACCTAAACACATTAATTTTGACCGATTAACTTTTCATATGCCCGATTCAACTTACTTCGGGCACCATCCACATTAAACATCCAG
>JAHXHI010000012.1 GCA_025656775.1 gamma proteobacterium symbiont of Bathyaustriella thionipta | reverse complement strand
AATTTTAAGAAAGCTGAATATGATTTTGTATGGCCTTTTTTTTAGTTGAATGCTAAAAAAAGGCTATTTACGGATGGACACTAATTATAGAAATTTTTTGGAGGTTAAGTGGGAACTTCTGATTCCAATGTTTTAGATGGCTTGAAAGTGATGGTCATTGACGACAGTAAACTATTCGTCGTACAGCTGAAACCTTATTAAAAAAATCAGGCTGTGAAGTGTCTACCGCAACAGATGGTTTTGAAGCACTCTCAAAAATATTGGAACATCGCCCCAATCTTATATTTGTTGATATTATGATGCCCAGACTCGATGGCTATCAAACATGCGCTCTAATTAAAAATAACAAAATGTTTAAAAATATTCCTGTTATTATGTTATCCAGTAAAGATGGTTTGTTCGACCGAGCTCGAGGTAGAATTGTAGGATCTGAACAATACCTGACTAAGCCTTTTACTAAAGATGAGCTGCTTGGCGCTATTACTAAATATGTATGACAAAAGAATGAAGACCTTGAAATAATTCCATTCTGTTAACTAATTTAATAACTACTAATTGCTATAAAGAGAGATTTTTAACATGGCACATATTTTTGTTGTGGATGACTCACCTACAGAAACACACATTATTTGCATGGCACTAGAAAAGCAAGGGCATAAACTGTCCGTTGCTGTTAATGGTAAAGATGGCGTAGAAAAAGCAACACAACTTATACCGGATCTAATTCTTATGGATGTTGTTATGCCGGAGCTTAATGGCTTTCAAGCGACACGTCAGCTAAATAAACAAGATTCTACTGCAAATATCCCTGTCATAATGGTCACTACAAAAGATCAAAAAACCGATAAAATGTGGGCTGAAAGACAAGGTGCGAAAGGCTATATCACCAAGCCGTTCGTAGAAGATGAACTGGTTCAGGAAGTAAATCGTCTGTTATTGGCCTAATACAAAGTGTATTTGTCAGGAAATAAAATGAATTTACCACCACAAAATCCACAACAAATTATCCAGCTGTTGAGACAGATGGAAGTATACAGCCAAAATAATGCAGCGCCATTACCCTTAGAAGAAGATATGAAGAGTATGTGGTCAGGTATTGGTTTTCGTATTGCCGATCATCACTTTGTTGCTCCTATGGAATTTGTCAGGGAAATTATGAAATATCCTGCTGTTTCTCAGGTTCCCGGAAGTAAGGAATGGGTTCGTGGAATTGCTAATATTCGTGGTAATTTATTGCCAATCTTTGATTTACAAGGTTTCCTTGGTAAATTATTAACCCCGATAAAACGGGAGACCCGGGTTTTATCTATTGCTAAAGATCAACTCAGTGCAGGTCTTATTGTCGATGAAATCTATGGCATGAAATATTTTGATCAAACTTATTTTGATCCGAAAATGGGGCATGATGTGAAATGGCAAAAATTTTATAGGGGTGGATACCAACTGGAAGGTAAAAACTGGGTTATCTTTAATATGCAACAGCTTGTTGAAAGCAGGGATTTTCTCAATGTAGCAAATTAATCGGGATGGTTGAATAGTGAAGTGAATGATTTTGAAGTATGTATCAAATAAAAAATAAATTTAGAATTAAAATAATATAAAATCTCTGCAAGCGATGATTTAGGAGCGGATAAAAAATGCAAAGTGAAACTACAAATAAAAAGAGCGTCTATTTGCCCTTCACACTCTTGATTGTCTTCGTGGTTGCCATGGTTATTATCTATTGGATGGCTTTTACCAAGGAAAACCGTGACACTCAATACCTTTCTCTTGTTGTGGAACAACGGGTATTATCACAGGGACTGGCGAAGGCGGCAACGTTGGCGGCGGCGGGTAATGAAGAAGCGTTTGTAACGCTTAGAAAATATCAGAAAGATTTTGCAACGAATATGAGCTTACTGTCTGACATTGATCCGGCAACAGGAGGAAGCACTTTGCCGGAGAGTGCGAAAAATGTTTATGACATATTGAATAAAAGCTGGAAAGATTATAATAGCCATATCAACACAATTTTGGGTAGTCAGGAGACCATTCTGATTTTATCAGATGATATTAAAAGCATTAATGAACAAATGCCGGACATGCTCAATGCATCAAATGAAGTCGCGGAAATACTTGTTGATAGTGACGCGCCAACACGCCAGGTTTATCTGGCTACTCAGCAATTAATGTTTATTGAACGAATTAGCGGCAACATCTCTGTAATGATGTCGGGTAATACCGATGCGGCGCAGAGTGCACAGCGATTTGGTCTGGATACAGCCACGTTTAAGCGTGTTTTAGATTCTTTAATTAACGGCAGTAAGATTTTGGGTGTTGAGCAGGTTGAAGATTCTGAAGCAGCAGACCTGTTAGTTGAGATCGCCTCATTGTATGATGGAATCAAAACAAAAGTTGCAGATATTCTGAAACGTTCTCCTGAAACATTTGAAATTAACAACAGTGCCTTATCGCTATATAATAATTCAGAAACCTTACTCGAACAAATTGGTTCATTGAGTGGTATGTATCAAGAATCTGTTGCTGATGATACTACTCTTTCAATGACGGGTAATGTACTTGCTGCTGCAACTGTGCTTATGTTCTTATTGATTGGCGGCTTGTTGATTTCTCAGGAAAAACGAGTGGCTCGTGAAACAGAAGAACAACGTAACGACATTGAAGCACAGAACAATCGAAACGAATCAGCAATTATGCGTCTGCTTGACGAAATGGGTGACCTCGCTGATGGTGACTTAACGGCGCACGCCACAGTAACAGAGGACATTACCGGAGCGATTGCTGACTCAATTAACTACACGATTGACGCACTGCGTAGTCTGGTTACACAAATTAATGATACCACCGTACAAGTATCCTCAGCGGCTCACGAAACACAGGCAACCGCAATGCATCTTGCTGAAGCCAGTGATCAGCAAGCGACGCAGATTACTACAGCCAGTACGGCCGTAAACCAAATGGCTTCCTCTATTGAAGAAGTATCATCTAATGCAAATGACCTGGCAAATGAAGCGGGTAAATCGGTTGAAATTGCTAACAAAGGTTCCATGGTGGTACAGGATACCATTAGTGGTATGGATACTATTCGTGAGCAAATCCAGGAGACATCAAAACGAATTAAGCGTCTGGGTGAATCTTCTCAGGAAATTGGTGATATTGTTGAAATTATTAATGATATTTCCGAACAAACTAATATTCTGGCATTAAATGCAGCTATTCAGGCAGCAATGGCAGGGGATGCAGGTCGTGGTTTCGCAGTTGTTGCGGATGAGGTTCAGCGACTGGCAGAACGTTCAGGTAATGCCACTAAACAGATTGAAGCACTGGTTAAAACCATTCAGGCTGATACCAATGAAGCGGTTATTTCAATGGAACGAAGTACCTCTGAGGTGGTTCAGGGAGCACAGCTGGCGCAAAATGCGGGTGGGGCTCTGGAAGAAATTGAACACGTATCATCATCTCTAGCTAAATTAATTCAGGCAATTTCAGATACTACCAGACAACAGTCTATTGCTGCGGTAAGTATTTCTGGTTCGATGAATGTTGTGCAGGAAATTACCACACAGACATCAGCCGGTACAAATGAAACAGCGGCCTCTATTGGTAATCTGGCTGAACTGGCAAATGACTTAAGACAGTCAGTTGCCGGTTTCACCTTACCAAACAGTTAAGTAATCAGGCATTAATAAAGACTAACAAAATCAAGATTGAAATCAGCAATACTCTATCAGTTTAGGAGAAGGTCGGTTTTAGGGGAAGTTCTGAGTTAATGGCTGCATTAAACAGCTCACTATCATGCTTTGCAAAAATGGATGATGTTCTATTTGATGCCTGGACAACGATGCTGGAAGAAAGAACGGGTATGCATTTACCGAAGGAGCGACGTTCATTTCTTGAGACCAGTCTGGCGCTGAGGATGAGAGAAATAGGTGTGCAGGATTATGCAAGCTATTATCAACATCTACAGTCAGAAAAAAAAGGCGAACATGAATGGCTCACACTGGTTGATCGATTAACTGTTCATGAAACACGTTTTTTTCGTCATCAGCCTTCTCTGGATTTACTGGAAAAAGTAATACTGCCCAGACTTTTTGACGATGAGCCAGAGAGAAAACAGTTACAGGTCTGGAGTGCAGGATGTTCGACAGGAGAAGAAGCTTATACTTTATGTATGATGATGAATCAATTTTTAAAAAATTCATCTTTTAATAATTGTTATATTGCTGTTACGGGAACGGATATTAGTATTCCTGCTCTGGTTACTGCAAGAAAAGCAATTTATGAACATAATAAAGTGCGCCATGTACCTGAGCAATACCTTGACTATTATTTTAATGAACAGTGTGATGGTCGTTACCAAGTGACTGATTCTTTAAGAAAACGAGTTTGTTTTGTGCAATTTAATATTATAGAGATGAAAAAAACACGTTTAGAATCTATGGATATTATTTTTTGTCAAAATGTGCTGATCTATTTTAATCGTGATAGACGAAAAAAATTATCCACCAATTAGTAGAACGTTTGAAACCCGGTGGTTTTTTAGTACTTGGAGCAGGAGAGTCGTTAAATACTCCTCATCCTGAATTAGAAAAAATTGATTTTCCAAATTCATTAGCTTTTTTAAGGAAAGAGTAAAAAAATTGAGCTTGCTGACTAGGCCATATAGTAATTTATGAGCTAAAGGCTACCTTTAGTTTACAACTTTCGAAAATAAAAAAGAGGTATCAAGCTGATTGATACATCAGATAATAAGACTGTGGAGCAGAAATGGCGACCGATTTTAAACATGGCGGCCTGAAATGGGTAATTGAGGAAATTCATGAAACTCTGAAACAGGCACGTGTGCATTTTGAATCCTTTGTTGAGGATGATGAGGATAGTGCTCAGTTACAATTTTGCACAACTTACCTGCATCAGGTTTCCGGCAGTTTAAGTATGCTGGAGCTTGGCGGTGCAACCCTGCTTAGCGAAGAAATGGAATTGCTGTCACAGGCAATTTACGATGATAAAGTTGCACGACGTGAAGATAGCTTTGAAGTATTAATGCGAGCTTTAATTCAATTGCCTGACTATCTCGAACGCTTGCAGCGCGGCGGTCGTGATCTCCCTATGGTTTTACTTCCTCTATTAAATGATTTAAGAGCATCCCGAGGTGAAAATTTATTAACTGAAGGTGCTGTTTTTGCTGCTGATTTAAGCCTCGATAATATTTCACCTGAACCTGATAACGGCATTAACCCGAGTGAACTAGCAAAGAAAATTCGTCATTATTATCACCTGGGTTTATTGGGCTGGTATCGTGAGAGTGAGAATACTGCCAGTATTCAAAAGATTAAGAAAGTTGTTGTCAAATTAAAAGAAAGTGTTAAAACACCTAACTTTTATCAGTTGTTTACTTTAATGGAAGCTTTTGTCGATGGTTTGATTGGTAATGGTATTAGTTCCAGTGCATCAACAAAGCTCCTGTTAGGTCAAGCAGATCGTTATATAAAACAGTTAATAGACACAGGTGAATCGACTGATGTTTATAGTAAGAGTAAAGAAGCTGAGCTACTGAGTCTTAAGAAAAATCTGTTGTTTTATATTGCCCATAGTACAAGTTCCAATGATGCTATTGAGGAAATAAGGAGAACGTATCATCTTGCTGATATGATTCCTGATGAAGATGAGCTGGAAGATGCCCGCGCCAGTATGGGAGGAGCTAATGCTGACTTAATGGAGACGGTGACGGGTGTAATCTTAACAGATTTAGTTACTGTTAAAGATCAGCTGGATGGTTTTGTTCGTAATGTTCATGATGCTGATGGCACTTTATTAGCTGAAGGCACTGAGCATAGAGAAAATTTGCAGCTCATTATTGCAACCATGACACAAATTTCAGATACGCTTGCTATGTTAGGACAAAATGGTCCGCGAAATGTGTTGCAAGAAAAAATAGAATTGCTTAAATCAATGCTTGATGCTCAGAAAGAACCAGAACGTTCAGCATTGATGGAGGTTGCCAGTGCTTTATTGTTTGTTGAGTCGGCTGTCAAGGAAATGGGACAGGGTGGGTTATTTACTCACAGCGATGAAGATGAAACGATTGATCTGTCTAATATAGAAATGACGGATCAAGAAAAAAATGAACTGGTTATCGCGGCCATAGAAGAAGCAAAAGATGAGCTTGTTAAAGTAAAAGAAGGGGTTGTGACCCTTATCGATGCATTTTCTAATAGTAATCAACTTCCTGAGAATAGTGAAGAAAGTGTTCATATGATTGCTGATAGTTTGTTGTCAATTAGCGGTGTTCTGGGAATTCTTGATAAGAAAGAAGGTAGTCAACTCGTCAAAGACTGTGCTGCTTTTATTGCCACTAAAATGATAGTTAATGATGATGTAATATCAGAAAATGAACAGCATTACCTTGCTGATGCCATTACTGCAATGGAATATCACCTCGATGCGGTTGCCGACAAGCAGCAGGATTTATCTATTATCGAGAGCGTTGCACAATCGGGTGTGGATCAACTTTTAGGACGAGAAAGTAGCGAATCTGATTCTGATTCTGATTCTGAGCTTAGTAAAGCATTAGCGGACTGGATGAATGATGTTAGAGTCACTGATTCAAGAGAAAATTTACTTAAGGCGGTCATCTCGGCAGCTGAGCAAGCCAGATTTCTGCAACATGAACATGCAGTAGAAATTACTCAGCAAATGGAGTCAATGATTAATCTGGTTGGCGATAATCAAAATTCTTTAAATGATGATATTTCAAGTACATTACGCTGGGCGGTAAAAACCCTTGTTCGAATTGCTCAAAAGGCAACAGAGTTTAAAGAAGCTAAGCTCGAGTCAAATCAAGAGTCGAGCGAAAAAAAAAATACTGAACAACAAGAAAAATTAAATGAGTCAGCTGACTTTATAATAACTGATGTGCAAAATGATACTCAGGATGAGTTGTTATTAGTAAAAGATGAGGCTGTAGAGAAACAATCGCAAACTCAAGATGTACTGGAAATACAAGAAGATACAATAAACTCTGAACCAGATACTGTTAGTGGTACCCCCCCGTCTGACCTGATTTCTCCTGCAATAGATTATCCAGATATAAAAAAATTAGAAACTTCTGATGACCTTGATCCTGAAATAATGGAAATCTTTATCGAAGAAGCACAGGAAGAATTAGAAAAAATTACCCAGCTTTACCCCCAGTGGAAAGCATTACAGGATGATATGCAGGCAGTGACGGAAATGCGTCGTTCATTTCATACACTTAAAGGTAGCGGACGTCTGGTAGGTGCTTATGAAATGGGCGAATTTGCCTGGGCTTTTGAGAGTATGCTTAATCAAATAATTGATAAATCAATTAGTGCTCAAGAGGTTCACTTTGCATCACTTGAAGCCGGCATTGAAATGCTGCCGGAAATTGCCAAAGCATTTGAAGAACAAAGAATTTCTAACGTTGATTATTCACGAATTGCAGCCTATGCTCACCTCCTGAGTAAAGGGGATGTTTTTGATGTTAACTTGTTAACAGCAACAACAATTGATGAGTTGACATCACCAGCACTTGATTCAGAACTTGAAAATAACGTTGAACATGAGCACAGAGTAGATTTAGAAGGCATAGAGTTAGCTGCAGTTGAGACTGATCAGCAACACATTGATGAGATAGATGGTGATGAAGCAGGCAATGAGGGAATTGATCTTGTCTTATTAGAAATATTTACTAATGAAGCGCTAGGGCATATTAAAAATATTGAGCAGTGTATTGAGCAATGCCATCAAAAAAATGATCATTGTAAACCAGATGAGCTTCTGATGCGGAGTCTGCATACTTTGCGCGGAAGTGCACATATGGCAGAGATTCATGCAATTGGTAATATCAGTGAGCAAATGGAAAAAACTGTAAAAACAATTGCTGAAAAAGGCCAAAACTTAGACCCGGAACTGGTTCAATTACTGGAAGAAATTTGCCACTTTAGTACCACAGTTCTGAAAAAGCTTGAAGTATCGCCTGTTCTTCCTGAAGAAAATCAGGCATTGGAAAACAGGATATCAGCTAAATATGATCAGGTTTTAGAGCTTGATAATCTACTTGACTCTATTGAAGTGAGTGAAGAAATCAGTATTTCAGAAGAACGCCTCAAGTCTGATGAAAATGAAGACAAGGAAGAAATCAATCGAGTTGAGTTAACACAACCAGATGAAGATGATAGTGACACAAATGTTGTTGAACTTGAAGCCAATATTGATGAACTTGAAAGCAATGCAGCTTCTGAAATAATAGCAGATGAATACGATGATGAATTATTACAAATTTTTGTTGAAGAGGGTGAGGAATTACTAAAATCAAGTGAAAAGATATTATATAAGTTTAAAAAAGAGGGTGCTAATAAGAAGGCATTAAAGCGTTTATTAAGAGATATACATACACTAAAAGGTGGTGCACGAATGGCTGGTGTATCTGCCATCGGTGATTTATCTCATAGTTTTGAAAGTAAACTGGAGCAGTTTACACAGGACGATGTGCTGCTTAGCCCTGACCATATTGAGCTGTTGTTGCAAGTCCAGGATACACTCTCTTCAATGCTTGATAATCTGAAAAATGGTGAGATCGTAGAGAATACCCCTGATCTTATTTCTCAGATTGATAATATTCAAGGGGAAGAAAAAAAAGATGACAGTGTTGAGAGCGATGTACAAAAAACTGTCACTAAGAGTGATGAAAAATCAACTAACAAAGCTTCTACTAAACAAAAGCAAAGCTTAGAAGAAGGTGATAAAGGGCAAAATGCTGAACTATATGATGATGACTTATTAGAAATATTTTTAGAAGAAGCTCAGGAACTGATGGATTCCAGTGATATTTCACTCTCCAAATTAAAAAATGAGCCGGACAATACTGAACAATTAAAACAGCTGTTAAGAGATTTGCATACCCTTAAGGGGGGTGCACGAATGGCGGGAATTACACCAGTAGGTGATCTTGCACACAGTTTAGAAACACAGTTAGAGAAAATTACCAACACATCTCAGGTTCCCAATAATCAATTTTTTGAACTGTTATACCAGGCGCATGACAGGCTCAATGAGATGCTCGATGATTTAAAGACAGGTAAATACGTCAGATCTGCTGAGGCGCTCATTGAAAAAACTGAACAGTTTAAACAACATGAGAATGATGATAAAGCATCAGTCGTTGCCGTAGAAAATGATACTGACAATATCAAACGTGATAACAATAATGATGTTAATGAGCGGATTGAAAGAGATTCTGAAATTCATGAAGTTGAAATTCATGAAGTGATATCGGATAAAAGCAGCTCAGCTCAGAGTTTGCCAGAAGAGTTACCACCGGAAAGTAACCTGGTCGTCAGTAATAGCAATGAAAATATAGCTCCGGAAAACATCGAATTTGAAGGTACGACGCCAAACAGAAGGCGTACCGACCAGGCCAATATAGAACGCGGAAAGACTGAACGAGTCAGAGTGAGTGCGGATGTATTAGACGAGCTGGTTAACTATGCGGGTGAAGTCAGTATTTATCGAGGTCGTCTTAATCAGGGAAGTAATGAGTATCAGCAGTCTCTTGATGAAATGAATAGCACGATTCTTCGTATGAGGGAACAATTACGTCGCTTTGAAATGGAAACAGAAGCGCAAATTCAATCTCGAAAAGATCAGGCTGAGTCACTGGGGTATGAACGCTATGAAGAATTTGATCCACTTGAATTTGACCGTTTTTCTAACATGCAGCAAATCACCCGTGCAATGGCCGAAAGTGTTGCTGATTTAGACAGTATCGAAAACACAATGATTAACCTGAACAGTGAGTCTGAAACACTTATTGTTCAACAAGGACGGGTGAACACCGATTTGCAAGAAGGTTTGATGCGAACTCGGATGGTTCCTGTTAATAGTCAATTGACCCGTTTTCGACGGATTGTCCGACAAACATCTAACGAGTTACACAAGGATGTTAAATTTGAACTGCATGGCGGTGAACAGGAAATTGACCGCCGTGTATTAGAAAAAATGATGGCACCTTTAGAGCACATGCTTAGAAATGCCATTGCTCATGGTATTGAAACGCCCGCGGCAAGAAAAAAAGCAGGCAAGCAAGCAAAAAGTGCGCTTAAGTTGATTTTTGGCCGTGATGGTTCTGAAATTGAAATTAAAGTGGTTGATGATGGTACAGGTATCAATATCAATGCGGTTAGGGATAAAGCCATTGAACATGGTTTGATGGTTAAAGATGCTAAGCTGAGTGATAAGGATATTATTCAATTTATTCTTGAGTCAGGTTTCTCGACTGCTACAGCTGTCAGTCAAATTGCTGGCCGTGGTGTCGGTATGGATGTCGTTAACACTGAAATTAAACAACTCAATGGTACCCTTGAAATAGACTCAGAACTGGGTAAAGGTTCAGTTTTTAAAGTCCTGATGCCATTGACTATGTCGGTCAGTCGAGCACTTATGGTTGAAGTGGGGGATGAAGTTTTTGCAATACCCTTGGTCGGTATTGAGAATATTATTAGAGAATCGAGAGAGGTTCTTGAAAAGCTGACCTCAAGTAATGATACCTACTACCAATGGCATGATGAGCACTATCAGTTTATGCATCTTGGTAGTGTACTCGGTGTTAATAGTCCGATATTACCGGGTGAAAAAAATAAAGCACCTATATTATTAGCACGCTCAGGAGAACATCGTGTTGCTATTTTTGTAGATGGTCTTATGGGGAGTCGGGAAATTGTTGTGAAGTCAGTGGGCCCACAGCTGAGTACAGTGAAGGGTGTCACCGGTGCAACGATTCTAGGTGATGGTAAAATAGCCCTTATCCTGGATTTAGGTGTTCTGGCTCGTGAAGGCGCGGCACTTAAAACAACTTCAGAACACGAAGTTGAAGTTCTGGCAACAGAAGATTTTATTCCAACTGTTATGGTGGTTGATGATTCCATTACGGTACGTAAAGTGACACAGCGCTTATTGAAACGTTGAGGCTGTAGAATTACTCCAAAAACACCTTTTTTGACATAAAGCATAATGCTAACGATTTAATTCAGCCTTTCTCTTGAGTGGC
>JAHXHI010000382.1 GCA_025656775.1 gamma proteobacterium symbiont of Bathyaustriella thionipta | reverse complement strand
TGTAAGTTCAAGTCTTGCATTGGAATTGTTATTTGATAAAAAGTTACCTGATTTTATCTGAGATTAAAAATCATGCTGAATAGTTACCATTAATGTATTGATGGGTGAAGCATATTTATCAGACATTCTGGTATTCCATTTTTTGTCCAATCCAGCGATTAATGATCGGATCCACTGTCTCAGGGTAGTCATTAATGAGTCGTTGAGCAAGGGTATTAATTTCAGGTATTAAGTCCTGATCTCTAATAATATCAGCAATTTTCATTTCTGCCAGCCCTGTTTGCCGGGTCCCCATTACTTCTCCCGGACCTCTCAGGGCTAAATCTTTACGTGCCACTTCAAAGCCATCATTAGTAGCTCGCAGTGTCATCAGACGTGCTTTACCATTTCTTGACAAGGGACTACCGTACATCAGAACACAGGCACTGGACTGACTGCCACGCCCTACCCTTCCTCTGAGCTGATGCAGCTGTGATAAGCACAGGCGTTCGGCATTTTCAATTATCATTAAACTGGCATTAGGTACATCAACACCCACTTCAATCACCGTTGTAGCCACTAATAACAGTATTTCACCCTGCTTAAACGAGTGCATAACCGCTAGCTTTTCATCGGCTTTCATTCGACCATGAACCAAACCAATTGATAAATCTGGAAATTGATTTTGCAGTAACTCATAGGTTTTCTCAGCGGCCTGACATTGTAATATTTCTGATTCTTCAATCAAAGTACAAACCCAGTATGCCTGTCTGCCATTTAAACAAGCCTGATGGACTCGTTGTAGAATATCATCCCGGCGTTGTTCACCGAGTACCACTGTCTCAACTGGTGTTCTGCCCGGAGGCAGTTCATCAATAACTGAACAGTCTAAATCAGCATAAGCCGTCATCGCCAGAGTACGAGGTATCGGTGTTGCCGTCATAATCAGTTGATGTGGATAATAATCATACTCATTCTGTTTATTAGACTGTTCCATTTCCTGATTTATGCCTTTTTCTTTCTTACCCTTTTGCAGCAGAGCTAAACGTTGATGAACACCAAAACGATGTTGCTCATCAATAATTACCAGTCCTAATTGATGAAAATTCACTTCCGTCTGGAATAAGGCATGGGTACCTATAATCATTTGCGCAGAACCATCGGCAATACTTTCCAGTGCTTCTCTGCGCTCTTTGGCTTTACATTTACCACTTAACCAGGCCACATTCAGTCCCAATGGCTGCAGCCATTGCTGAAAATTATTACGATGCTGCTCTGCCAGTAATTCTGTGGGAGCCATTAAGGCAACCTGAAAACCATTCTCTATCGCCAACAAAGCCGACATTGCCGCCACCGCGGTTTTCCCCGAACCAACATCCCCCTGAACCAGACGCTGCATTGGGTGCGACTGACTGACATCGGTTTCGATTTCAGCAATTACCCGTAATTGTGCTTTGGTCAGTTTAAAAGGGAGTTGTTTGAGAAACTGTGCACTGTATTGCAATTTTTCAGTTTTATTTGAGGTGATGAGGGGATAGGAGTAATGCTGCATCTGATTTTGATACGCACGCTTCATGGTCAATTGATGAGCCAGTAATTCTTCAAACACAAGGCTTTGCCGATAAGGATCGTTACCTTCAATGAGTTCAAAAACCGGGCAATCCGGCGGCGGGGAATGCAGATAAAGTAACGCATCAATTAAAGAAGGGAGTTGTAATTCCTGGCGTATTGTTAACGGCAGATAATCACTCACCAGAGCATGTTCTTTAGAAACAGTTGCTTCATCTACTTTTGCCTGCTGTTGTATCTGCTGTTTCAAACGTTGTAGAACCTGTTGAATCGCATTACGCAAGGCCAGTTGTGAGAGGCCTTCTGTCGTGGGATATATGGGGGTTAACGTTTCATCAAGCTGAATGGGCTGATGCTGATCAATAATTCGGTATTCCGGATGGGTGATTTCCAGAGATTGTCGCCCTCGTTTAATATCACCAAAACATTTTAACCATTTACCCTGCTCCAGCGCACGAGTTAAGGCTGAAGCCTGTTGTTTGTTAAAATGAAAAAAACGTAAACTGATAACACCGCTGCCGTCATTAATCTCACAGGTTAAAACTGCACGCCTGGCAGTGTGCGTTTTGCATTGAATGAGTTCACCGCTCACCAGTGCACTATCACCCACCCGTAAGGTAGAAATAGGCACTACTCGTGTTTTATCCTGGTATCTAACAGGCAGATGAAATAATAAATCATTGAGTGTAAATAACGAACGTTTTGCAAACCGTTCCAGCATTTTTTCACCAACACCCTTGAGAACAATAATAGACTGTTCAAGCCAATGGGCACCCGTGGTATTTTGCTTTTCATGGAGAGTCATGCTTTTTCAATAACTCTATTATTAAGACAGAATAAGGTGGCGTACAAAGCAACAAGCTCTTTACCTAATAATTATGAATATTACCCGGTGCAAATGACTGATAGATCACCAGCACTGCTTTTTCACCCTGTTCATTAATTTTATATTTTTTATAGTGACCATTTTCTTCCATCACAAAACGACAGCTCATTTTATCTCGATAACTGACACAAATTTCACCTCGCTCGCTGATCTGCCATTTTGAGGTAAATTTATGACCTGCCTGCATACCTCTCATGGTACCGTCCGGATCAACATAAACCGTCATGGTTAATTTTCGAGATGGGATTGAAGCTTCATAGGTATTACCTGAAAATAATGTTCTCACTTCATTTGCTGATAGAGTGCGTGCTGGACAGGCACCAGGGACGTGAGAAAATACCTCTGGGTTGGCACAGGCACTACAGGCATTTGCATAGGTTTTATGATGATTATCTTTAGTCAATCCACACACCGGCGTGTAATCCATTGTACAGAGCATGGGGCGCTCTTCGGGGCAAACGGTACGTTTATCACTTGCCAGACAAGCTGATGAAAAAAAGAGAACACTAATGAGTAAACCGATAATTTGTTTCATATATAACCTTCAGATTTTTTGTTTATTGAGTGGTCACGATGTACACCCCAACTCATTACAGGTTATTACAAACGAGTCAGAGTCGCAACCATATCCAGCGCACGTAGATTCCTCATAATATCAGCTAAGTGTCTGCGATTGCGAACCGCCAGAATAAAGTCCAGAGAAGAGAGCTGATCTTCACGTTCTGCGGTGACAACATGTTCAATATTGGCTTCACTATCAGAAATGGCAGAAGCAATAGTGGCCAGAACCCCTTTGCGATGCTCGACAACAACCCGTAAAGCAACACTGAAATCAGTACTTACATCATCACTCCACTCAACATCAATCCATTTTTGTACTTGTGAATCTTTCGCATTTTTACAGGATTTAGCATGAATGACAATACCCCGTCCCGAACTGATGTAACCGACAATATCATCACCGGGAATAGGATGACAGCAACGTCCATAATGCACCACAGTGCCTTCTGTACCTCTAATATCTAAAGGCAGTCCTAATTCTTTATTTGATTGATCCAGTGCTTTGCATTGTTCCGGCAGCAAATGACGAACGACAAGCTGAGGTATCCGATTACCCAGACCAATTTGATTTAATAACTCATCAAAGGTCTTTAAGCTATAGTCTTTAACCACTCTTTGAATTTGACTTTGGGTGAGATCCTTAACTGACATATTAATATTGGAAAGACATTTATTCAGTAGTCGTGTACCCAGGGCCACGGATTCATCCTGATGAAGATTCTTCAGTATATTACGGATATTACTACGAGCTTTGGCAGTAAAAACAAAATTGAGCCACGAAGGATTTGGCGTAGCACCCGGTGCCGTAATAATCTCAATAGTCTGACCATTTTTTAATTGCGTACTCAATGGCGTATGCTGCTGATTGATTTTAGCGGCAATACAGGAGTTGCCGATATCAGTATGCACCGCATAGGCAAAATCAACGATAGTAGCCCCTCTGGGGAGCTCCATTATCTCGCCTCTGGGTGAAAAGACATACACTTCATCAGGAAACAGATCGACTTTAACACTTTCTAAAAACTCAATGGAGTCGCCGGCATTTTGCTGCAAATCAAGCAGTCCCTTTAACCATTCTCTGGCCTTAGCCTGAGCAATGACACCACCGTTGTTTTCTCCTTCTTTATATCCCCAGTGAGCCGCAATACCATTTTCTGCAACCCGATGCATATCAATCGTACGCAACTGTACTTCAATGGGGACACCAAAGGGACTAAAGAGAATGGTATGCAGAGATTGATAACCATTCACTTTGGGAATAGCAATATAATCTTTAAACTTTCCGGGAATGGGTTTATACAATGCATGCACAGCACCTAATGCCCGATAACAGCTATCTACGCTGTCCACCACCAGACGAAAAGCATAGACATCATAAACTTCTGAAAAAGGCAGCTGCTTGCTCTGCATTTTTTGATAAATACTGTAAATGTGTTTTTCTCGTCCCAGTACCTGACACTCAATACCTTCATGATTCAAGCGATTTTTCAGCGCATCCTGAATTTTCTCGACAATGGCTTTTCGATTGCCTCGTGTTTTCAAGATAGAGTCTTTCAGGACTCGATAACGCATGGGGTAATAAGCCTTAAAACCTAAATCTTCCAGCTCATGTCTGAGCACATTCATACCAAGACGATTAGCAATCGGGGCATAAACCTCCAGGGTTTCAGCAGCAATACGGCGGGCCTTCTCCGGCCGCATAATACCCAGTGTACGCATATTATGAAGTCGATCAGCCAGTTTAATCAGGATAACTCGAATGTCCTTCACCATCGCAAGGATCATCTTACGAAAGCTTTCTGCCTTGGCTTCCTGCTTATTATCAAACTGGATGTGATCCAGCTTGGTCACACCATCGACGATTTCAGCAACTTCCTGCCCGAATAAGGTCGCAATTTGTTCTTTGTGAGTTTTTGTATCTTCTATGACATCGTGCAGAATAGCAGCAATCAAAGTCTTTTCATCCATGCGCATTTCAGCAAGGATTCGAGCAACCGCAATAGGATGGTAGATATAGGGCTCACCCGTCATACGCGTCTGCCCTTCATGGGCTTCGGCACCAAACAAATACGCATGATAGACGGCACTGACCTTATCTTCTTCGAGATAAGTATTCAGCATTGCACACAGATCACTGATTAGAAACACTTGGGAGAGTCCTGTGAGATAATAAGGGGTGGAAACTAAGAATGGATTTTTACCGTTCAATCCAGGCTCTGAAAATTCAACAGAGCAAAATCAACCGCCTTGAGCCAGTAAAAATTATTCCTCACCAGTCATCTCTTGACCAACTTCTTCTACAGACGTTAAAGAAGCCCCCATGTGAGCAGCAGCTGAGACTTCTTCCAGGATTTCCGGACCAATTTTCCCCCCAGCAATTTCTCTTAAAGCAATGACGGTTGGCTTGTCATTTTCATCTTCAACTAAAGGTTCCTGTCCATTAGCAATTTGACGAGCACGCTTGGTTGCCACCATTACTAATTCAAAACGATTTTGTACATTATCAAGACAATCTTCAACTGTCACTCGTGCCATTGGTGTTATACCCCTGAATCGTTGCAACGATAAATAAAATAGCTTATCACTGCAGATGTTATTTGTGCGATAGAAAACCAGTCATTGTACTAAACAGGCCTTTTTCACACAAGTTAAATTGTACTTAAAATGTTCAAATAAACGAGTGCATCAATTGAATCCAGTCTCTGATAATCAAAAATTCAGGCCAAAAGCGCTTTAATCAGATTATTGTGACGTCGGCATTGTGATGTTTGACGTAGTCGAAAAGCATAGATCAATGCTTTTAACTCTCCCAGAGCATGAGAAAATTGATCATTAACAATTAAATATTCAAATTCTTTATAATGTGATAATTGCTCAATTGCTTCATTCATCCGTTTGTTAATCACCTCATCAGCATCCTGACCTCGTTCCTTTAGACGTGATAATAATTCATGACGTGATGGCGGTAAAATAAAGACCATTGTACAATGCTCAAACTGCTCTTTGACTTGCTGTGCACCCTGCCAGTCAATTTCCAGAATAATATCAATACCGGCCTTAAGTTTTTCTTTAATTTGCTCTTTGGATGTACCGTAATAATTACCAAACACTTCAGCATGTTCAATAAACTGATCGTCGGCTATCATTTGTGCAAATGTTTCTTGCTCAATATAGTGATAATCAATACCTTCACGCTCCCCGGGACGCTGAGGCCGGGTTGTATAAGATACAGACACTTCAATCAGGTCAGTTTCTTCCAGCAGCGCTTTAACCAGACTGGTTTTTCCAGCGCCCGAAGGAGCGCTGATAATATATAACATACCGCAATTGGTTTCAGGGAAATGATTAAACATAGTTCTTCTCTTTTTTAAATATTTTTATTTCTGGCCATATCAGGGCTGAGCCCCTTATTCTATATTCTGTATTTGTTCACGCATTTGTTCAATCAGCACTTTCATATCAACAGAAGCCTGAGTCATGACATTAGCGATGGATTTAGACCCTAAGGTATTTGCTTCTCTGTTAAGCTCCTGCATGAGAAAATCCAGGCGTCTTCCAATGGCTTCGTTACCATCCAGAACACGGCTTATTTCATCAAGGTGAGTATCCAGCCGATCCAGCTCTTCTGCGACATCGGACTTTTGTGCCATATAGACCATTTCCTGCTCCAGGCGCTCGTTATCCATATCCGCTTTTAAGATCTGCAATTTTTCTTCCAGCCGTTTTTTTTGCAGCTGCAGCAACTCCGGCATTTGTTGACGTACCATGCCTGTTATCTTACGCATGTCACTTACTCGCTGTAAAATCATTTGCTCCAGTGCAGCGCCTTCTCTTTTTTTACCATCTTGTAACTCTTCAATGGCTTTATCAAGTAATGCAAACAACGCGTCTTTTATCGTGTCCTGCTCAATAGCCTGACTGTCCATAACCCCGGGCCAGTTTAAAATATCAATGGCATTGACAGGAGCCGCATTATAAATCACTTTATCGATATCATGTAAGGTCCTGGCAATTTGCTCAGCCAAATCATGATTAAAAGCAATTGGCTGATTGTCTGCTTGCTGGCGATGCAGATGCATTACTAAATCCAATTTACCACGTTTAAGGTTTTTTTTAATTCGTGCCCGGAGTTTCATTTCCAATGCTCTGAGTTCTTCAGGAATTTTTAGACTCATTTCCAAAAAGCGATGGTTAACACTGCGCAATTCAATTGCCATTATCCCAAGAGGTATTTTTTCTTCCTGACGGGCATAGGCTGTCATACTTTTGACCATAGAGACTCCATTAATTTATCACTTTCATGAATGATTGTAGCATAGTACATAGTAATTCTACGTTTATCTCACTATAATCATGGTTAAGACAAAAAGAGTGTTAAACAGGAAGAACAAAAACTTATGGAGCATAATATAGCCCCATTGCCCAATGGTACCCAGGTCGATAACTATATTATTGACAGTGTGCTTGGAGGTGGTGGATTTAGTATCGTTTATAATGCACATCTAGTTTCTGACAATAACCAGACGGTAATTATCAAAGAATTTATGCCTAAAAAGCTGGCCGTACGTATTAATAAAACCGATGTACGAAGTCTTGACACCTCAGCGCCTGAATCCTATAACAAAGGACGCAAACTTTTTTTTCAGGAGGCCAGTACCCTTGCGACTCTCAAACATCCTAATATTGTCGATGTCACTAATTTTTTTCAAACCAACGGCACTGCCTATATGGTAATGAAGGATGAGAAAGGCGTTAATCTGCAAGATTATATCCGTAAATATAAGGGTAAGCTCAGTGAAAAGCTGCTAAGAGTGGTATTTCCCCAATTATTGTCCGGGGTAAAAATGATACATGATAAAGACTTACTGCATCTGGATATCAAACCCAGCAACATTCATTTACGCCAGGGCGGCAGGCCTTTGTTATTAGATTTTGGTGCGGTCAGAGAGCAAAGCAAAACGCGTTTATATGATGCCCGTGTTGTCGCAACATCAGGTTTTGCTCCCATTGAACAGGTCACTGAACGCGGTTATATGGGCCCCTGGACTGATATTTATGCCATTGGTGCAACAATGCGCAGCTGCATTGAAGGCACTCCCCCGCCGGCTGCCAGTAAAAGAAAAGACAGTGACCCAATGAAACCGGCTGTTGACGCATTTAAGAGAAAATACAGTAAAATTATTTTAGAAGCCATTGACTGGTCAATGGAACCTGACCAACGGTTACGTCCGCAAAGCTGTGATGAATTATTAGAAATGCTGAAAAAAATTCCTGAAGAAATTGAACCTCAATCATTTATCAATAAACTAAGCCTTAATAATATATCCAATGTACTCCCCTGGAAAAAATCCAGATAGTGTTTTCCTGATATTTATTCCCCCCAAACAGCTTACACAGGGGCCCCTGACTAAAGCACCCCTTTATCTTTTAGAAATTGAGCATAGGCTTTATCTGTTTTCAATATATGATTAATAAGCCAATTCTTTAAAAATACCATGACTTCCACACTGATCATAAAATCACCTTGGTTCATTTTTTCCTGCAAGTCATTAACTTGTTGAATCAGTACGCGATGTTCATTCTTATGTGCTTGTGATTCAGGGTACCCATACTGAGCAAATAATTCTTCTTCATAGCCAAAATGGTTGATGGTATAAACAGCCAGCCCATCAAAGATTCCAGCTAATACCTGGTTAGCTTTGCCTGATTGTAAAGCATCATTTAACTCATTAATTAAATTGACCAATTTTTTATGCTGCTCATCAATTGAGTTAATTCCAACACTCAATTCATTATTCCATTGTATTAATGGCATTATAACCCCTTACTAAAATTAACAAATTTGTAATACAGCCTAGTATGCGTAATTAGATTAAGAAATCCACCCTGCAATAATCACTTTCATGATATTTATCATTTATCTGAGACTAATTGAGCACAAAAAAAATATATTGGGCAAATAATAAGATACATACATCTTTCTATTGCTGGAATGTTATAATTGCAGCCTTAATTTAGAAAATCACAGGAAACAAAAAATGAGCGCCAGCAGTACCAGACGTCCCAGTGGTCGTGCCAATGATGAACAACGTATTGTCAAAATTACCCGTAATTACACCAAACATGCTGAAGGTTCAGTGTTAATCGAAAGTGGTGAAACCAAAGTCCTTTGCACCGCATCAGTTGAAACCAGAGTACCCGGTTTTTTACGTGGTAAGGGACAGGGCTGGGTCACTGCTGAATACGGTATGCTGCCACGCTCTACCGGCAGCAGAATGCGACGTGAATCTTCTGCCGGTAAACAAAGCGGACGGACGATGGAAATTCAACGTTTAATTGGCCGCTCACTACGAGCAGTAATGGACCTTGAGGCATTAGGTGAAAACACCATTACTCTGGATTGTGATGTCATTCAAGCTGATGGCGGTACCCGTACTGCATCAATTTCAGGTGCTTATGTTGCCCTGGTTGATGCCGTTAATTATATGCTGGAAAAACAAATCATTGAAAAAAATCCACTCCATGGTCAAGTTGCCTCCATCTCTGTCGGTATTTATAACGGCGAAGCTGTTTTAGATTTAGACTATGCTGAAGATTCCAGCGCTGAAACCGATATGAATATTGTTATGAATGAAGCCGGCGGTTTTATCGAGGTTCAGGGAACAGCTGAAGGCCATGCCTTTCAGCCTGAGGAATTAACTGCCATGCTGGAGTTAGGTAAAAAAGGTATTTTGCACCTGATAGAGAAGCAAACAGAAGTATTAAGCTAATGCTCAAATACAAAAATTAGGAAAAAAAATGGGATTAGATAAAAAAATTGTTTTAGCCAGTGGTAACAAGGGCAAAGTAAGAGAATTCGTTAAGATGTTCACTGATTTAGGACTGGATATCGTACCACAAACGGAACTGGGTGTGGGTGATGTACCAGAAACCGGCACGACCTTTGTTGAAAATGCCATCATTAAAGCCCGTTTTGCTTCTGAAATCACAGGTATGCCTGCCATTGCCGACGATTCTGGCATTGAAGTTGATTATCTCAATGGTGTGCCGGGCATTTATTCTGCACGTTATTCGACGCTTGACGATAGCAAAAATTACGGTGCAGACTCGACCGATGAAAATAATAATTTAAAACTTCTGGATGCTTTAAAAGATGTTGATGATGCACTTCGTACTGCTCGCTATCAATGTATTTTAGTCTATATGCGTCATGCTGCTGATCCCACTCCCATTATCTGTCAGGCGGCCTGGGAAGGCATTATTATGCGTGAAGAAGTGGGTGATAACGGTTTTGGCTATGATCCCCTGTTTTGGGTTCCAGAGCATAATATGTCTTCAGCACAGCTTGATCCAGAAATTAAAAACAGTATGAGTCATCGCGGCAAGGCACTACGTTTACTGCATGATGAATTGACCCAATTATATCAAAAATAAATAGTGCAGGGTGGACAATGTCCACCCTGCTGCTGAGTTTTAAAAAATGCCGCAGGTATGAAACAAACCACTCACACGACACATTCACTGACTTTTCGCTCAGTTGTAAAATCTGATCTTTCTGAAATACTGCGATTCCCCTTAAACGAAATTGAGTTATTTTATTTTTCACCTTCTGTCCATTTTCCTCTCACTATAGAGCAACTTGAAACACAGCTCAGTACACGTCATGAATCAACGGTAATGCTTGAGAATAATCAGGTTGTAGGCTTTGCCAATTTTTATAATGTAAAGAACTACCAGATTGCTTTTATTGGTAACGTCATTATAAAACCAGAAAAGCGCAGACAGGGATTAGGTAAAAAATTAATATTGATGATGATTGCCAGGGGGTTTAAGGAATTACAGCTTAAAGAAATTCATTTATCCTGTTTTCAAGAAAATACAGTGGCTCTATTATTTTATAAACAGCTGGGGTTTAAAACTTATGCCGAAGAAACTCGACTGAATGCAGAAAATCAGGCCATGAGCCTGCTCCATCTTAAAATCAAAAAAACTGACTCCAGATAAAGTGATTGATGAGTGCTTAGAAAATCATAGTGTAACTATTCAGCATGATTTTTAATCTCAGATAAAATCAGGTAACTTTTTATCAAATAACAATTCCAATGCAAGACTTGAACTTACAC
>JAHXHI010000243.1 GCA_025656775.1 gamma proteobacterium symbiont of Bathyaustriella thionipta | reverse complement strand
TGATTTTCTCTTTCTACTCATTTTTAGGTTCCCCATTAGGTTAGCTCTTATATCTTAACCTATTGTCCAGTTTTCGGGGTCCACTATACTCGGCAGTATCGTAATTTTGCAAATAGTTTTTTCAGCATCCATGACCAGCAAAATCTGTTGATAATGCATTAAATTATTTTAAGAGTATAGCAGTGATTTTAAAAATAGACAGCCAGGGAATTATTATCTCGCTCAAAAAAATTTTAAAAAAGTGAATTTATTCTACAAAACTTACATATCTTGCATGCTATACTTTTATGCACAGAAAACAATAACGAAAAAAACAGTTGCTAATCATTGTTTTTAAGACCGGTAGAAATGATGTCAGATATAAACACCTTACTCTGTATAAAGTTATTAGAAAATAGCACATCCTTTGTCATTCTTCTGGATCAGAATCAGACTATTTTCTGGATTAATCAATCATTTTGTCATTTTCTTAAAATGGAAAGGAAAAATCTTATTGGATTATCAGAGGATACGGTTAATGAAGATTGTTTAAAACAAATAATATCAAAAACCATCCGAGTTAATTTAACATCCGGCATGTTTAACAAATGGATTGAACTGGGCGATGTCATGACAATCAACGGCAGCGAACTTGGTTATCCTGAGCAAAAATTCACGGTCCATTATTATAATGATGTGAGTAAATTAGCCGCCGCTGAAAAACAACATCAACAATTAGAAAACACGCTTGTCCATAAACTCACTCATGACTCTGTTACAAGCATGTTAAACCACCAGAACATGGTGCAAACATTAAACTCAGAAGTCTCCAGAAGCCGACGTTATAACAACCCATTATCAATGATATTAATGACCATTGATTATCAATCCTGCTCTGACTCAATGGCTCAGGAAAAAATTGAGCAGATACGCCTGATGATCAGCCAATTATTAAAAGATCAAATGCGCTGGGCTGACATTGTGGGGCATCTTAATGAATTTGATTTTGTCTTGCTGTTACCAGAAACAGTCTATGAGTCGGCGGAAGTCTTAATCAAAAAAATTAATGAGAGAATCCAGAATGCTGCGCTGGATAGCAGACATATTTCTTATGGCATTAGTCAGTGGCAAAAAGGTGATGATGTGAAACTGTTTTTAGATCGCGCCGCTAAACAGCTGAGCTCTCAATCATTTAATTAATCCGCCACTTTTAATCGGGCCCGTTTTACCGCAGCACGAACTTGTTCCGGTGCTGTACCACCCAGGTGATTACGTGCCGCCACTGAACCTTCTAAGGTCAGTACGCTAAACACATCGGCTTTAATCTGATCAGAAAACTGCTGTAATTCCTGTAAAGATAATTCAGCTAAATCACGTTTACTCTCTACGCCTAATCGAACGGCTTTACCAACCACTTCATGTGCATCACGAAAGGGAACACCTGCACGAACAAGGTAATCGGCCAGATCAGTTGCTGTTGAAAAACCACGAATTGCGGCTTCACGCATTGCTTCTTTATTAACACTTACATGCTGCATCATATCAGCATAAACCTTGAGGCTGCCTTTGATGGTATCAATCGTATCAAACAGCGGTTCTTTATCCTCCTGATTATCCTTATTATAAGCCAGTGGCTGTCCCTTCATTAAGGTAAGCAAACTAATCAGGTGACCATTGACACGACCGGTTTTACCACGCACCAGCTCCGGTACATCAGGATTTTTTTTCTGCGGCATAATTGAAGATCCCGTACAGAAACTGTCGCTCAGCTCAACAAAGTTAAACTGTGCTGATGCCCATAAAACCAGTTCTTCAGAAAAACGTGAAAGATGAGTCATCAATAAGGCCGCATTGGCTGTTAACTCAATTGCAAAATCCCGATCACTGACGGCATCTAAAGAATTTTCACAAACACCCTCAAAACCCAGTTCCCGGGCTGTAAAATTACGATCAATCGGATAAGTCGTACCCGCAAGGGCTGCCGCGCCTAAAGGCATTACATTCACTCGCTTTCGACAATCAATAAAACGACTGCGGTCACGTTCGAGGTTTTCAAACCAGGCCAGCATATGATGGCCAAAGGTAACAGGCTGAGCTGTTTGCAGATGAGTAAAACCCGGCATAATGGTTTCAGCTTCATTTTCTGCCAGATTAATTAATGCATTTTGCAGGCGTTTAAGTTCGCTCAGCACCTGATCAACTTCATCACGTAAATACAGACGAATATCAGTGGCAACCTGATCATTTCGAGATCGGCCGGTATGCAGCTTTTTCCCGGTAATGCCAATCAAATCGGTCAATGCTGCTTCGATATTCATATGCACATCTTCAAGCTTGATAGACCAGTTAAACTCACCCGTCTCAATTTTTTGTTTTATTTGTCCCAGACCATCAATAATCTGATCGCACTCACTCTGAGTGAGAACACCGACGTGTGTGAGCATTTTTGCATGCGCAACTGAACCGGCAATATCTTGTTGATACATACGCTGATCAAAAGTAACTGAAGCAGTAAAAGCCTCTACAAAGGCATCAGTGGGTTCAGTAAAACGACCATTCCAGGGTTTTTCAGCTTGTTGTGCCTTAGTTGATGAGTTCTTTGTGCTATCAGACATAGTGATTTATTGATCCATTAGGTGCATTTTGAAAGTCGCTATTATAAACTGAAATCTCATAAAATAATCAGTAAATCATTAATTTATGCATCTTTTCACAGATTTTTTTATTGATTGTATTAAGCTGATTAGCAATTGCAGATAAAAACAGACTAAATGCAAAGTTGAAAACCACCATTGAATACGACTACTGACACAAAACAAATCAGCCCGACTAAAATCAATATCGATCAAAAGTCCTTATTTTTACCCGATTTTTGTTCATTTAAAATGGTGTTTACCGTGCTTATCATTGGCGAATTACTCGCCTTCATTCTCACTTTAGCGCCCTTAAGCGTGGCACAACAACGCTGGAATGACTTGGCTCTGATTTCACTTTTTATTCAATGGAATGGCTTAATGTGCAGCAGTACCTTATGTTTGTTGCGCCCCCTCATAAAAAATCAATCACCCCAATTTATTGCCGTCAGCAGCTATCTGAGCTTACTGATAATGATCACTCTACTCAGTTTACTGACCTTCTATATTATGAACGTCTATTCTATTACCAGCATTATATCGTCCACTTCTCATTGGGAGTTTTTGCTGCATAACCTTTTAATTGGCGGCATTATCAGTGCTTTAGCATTACGTTATTTTTACATCCAGCATCAATGGCGACTTAAAGTTGAAGCAGAGAGTTGTACCAAATTACAATTGTTACAAGCTAAAATTCGTCCCCACTTTCTGTTTAACAGCATGAATAGTATTGCCAGCCTGACACGTACACGCCCAGATGTGGCAGAGCGTATTACTGAAGATTTAGCCGAACTATTTCGCATGATATTAAGAGACGATCATGAGCTTATCACCTGGTTCAGGGAAAAAGAATTGTGTCTGCGTTATATTGATATCGAAAAACAACGCTTAGGCGAGCGTCTCACTATCCAATGGCACACCAATGCCATACCAGATGATGCACTTTTTCCTGCTTTATTACTTCAGCCATTACTTGAAAATGCTATTTTTCACGGCATTGAACCTGAGGTTAATGGTGGCAGCATTATCGTCTCAGGTGAACTTAAGGCTCATCAGCTCAAAATAACCATACAAAATAGCAATAGTAAAAACCTTGTGCATCGTCAGGGAAATAAGATAGCATTAAAAAATATTCAGGAACGGCTACAAAGCCACTTTCCTGGCAATGCCTCAATTATTTGTCAGGAAAAAGATACTATTTATTTTGCTATTGTGACCATGCCCTATCAACAAAAACCAGACGAATAACTCGCTTATGAAAATTCTTATCGTTGATGATGAACCCCTGGCAAGAGAGCGTCTGACTCATCTACTGACAGAAATTGATGATACCTATCAATTAATTAATGCCAGCAATGGTGTCGAAGCCATTGAGCAGGTGAATGCACAAGAGCCTGATATTATTCTGATGGATATCCGTATGCCGGGTATGAATGGGCTGGAAGCAACTCATCACCTGATGAACATTGAGAATCCGCTGGCTATTATTTTTACCACCGCTTATGATGAGTATGCTTTGCAGGCATTTGAATCTCACGCAGTCGATTATCTGCTCAAGCCAATTCGTAAAGACAGACTTGAAAAGGCATTAAACAGCTGCAGTAAACTCAATAAGGTTCAGTTAGAGCAATTAGGCCTGCAAAATCATGAAGTCACCTATAGAACTCACATTAGTGTGCATATTCGGGGGACGCTATTTCTGGTGGCAATCAAGGATATTTATTGTTTTCTGGCTGATCATAAGTACGTTACGGTTAAATATAACAAAGAGGGTATTCTTGCAGAAACTATCATCGAAGACACCCTCAAGTCTCTGGAAGAAGAATTTAACACGACCTTCTTACGTATCCACCGAAATGCATTAATACGAAAAGATAATATAGAAGCATTGCAAAAACAAAGTGATGGCAAAGTGCTGCTGAAACTCAGGGGACTTCCAGAAGGACTGGAAGTCAGCCGACGCCATTTGTCCAGTGTAAGAAAGATAATGAAATCATAGGCGCCGGGACTACCTCTTATTTTTTCAAGGGAAGTTTTTTTCGTGTCATGGATAAGGCTCTATCAATGTGATCATCCAGTGTACCGCCAAAAAGTGAGGGGGTTGTGATACCAATAATATTTTTCACCAGAACCTGACCGTCGCCATCAATAAAAACCATGGTGGGGAACAGCCTGACTTTATATCGCTCACCAAATTCATTGATGGTGATTTTTTTCCTGAAAAATCCGTCATGTCTGCCTGCCAGGCAACATGGACCTCACGGAAAATAATCTTATCCGTATAATCACCCGAGATGATCATGGGAATTAAGAAATCTTCTTTAAGCAGCTCACAATAAGGGCATTCATCCGTGCCAAACATCATAAGAATCGGCAGCTTAGAGGCTTTGGCCAGTTCGGCTGTCTCTCGAATGTCAGTAATCTGCTTTAATTTTGGCCGCTGAGAATGGGACTGATGACCTGCAAGGATATAATTACTGCAGATACTAAAAAAAATAATGATAAAAATAAGTGTAATGAAGTGGATTTTTTGCATGACCGGAGGCGTTCTTTTTATAATTATGCTACATTCTAAGTTTCTGTGAAGCCGTTAGCAAAAAAGACTTAAGCTCATTATTTTAAGAATTTCAGGTGACTCAAAATAATACTGCTTAAGATTTTTTGCCGCTAAAAAGTATAAACGCAAAAAGCATAAAATAGCGAGAATTTTATCTGTATTTGCTACAATTTAGCTAAATAACTACAGGCATTATTAATGCAAACCGATTTATTAGCTGATATCCGAATTTTGGTGACTCGTCCAGCACATCAGGCACAGCCTCTTTGTGATATGCTTAATCAATACAGTGGCCAGGCAATTCAGTTTCCTGTTATCAAAATAGAAGCCATTGCTTTGACAGCAAAGATGACCAGCATCATCAGGAATATCAACAAAATAGACTTTGCTGTTTTTATCAGCCCCAATGCGGTTGAATATGGAATTACACAGCTTCTTGCTCATGGCGAAATACCTGATACACTAAAGCTGGTCACTATTGGTAAAGCCAGCGCAAAAAAACTGCAACAAGTGCTTGGCAGAGCACCGGATATTTTTCCAGCACAACAGTATAATAGTGAAGCCTTGCTGGCACTTGACAGTTTACAGCAGGAGCAGGTTAAGAATAAAAGCGTGATTATTTTCAGAGGCTGCGGCGGCCGTGAGTTACTGGCAGAAAGCCTGATACAACGAGGCGCCAAAGTAACCTACGCTGAAGTCTATCGACGTATTAAACCAGAACCACAAGCTCATATTCTGGAGACTATCTGGGGAACACCCCATCGGCCTGACATTATCACTATAACCAGTAGTGAAGGCCTGTATAATCTGGTTTCAATAGTAAAAGACACCTGGGTTAATGATCCTGAGGTAACTAATGGCAAATACTCTTATCTTGAGTATTTGCAGCAAACACCACTGATTGTGGTGACTGAAAAAATGCGAACCGAAGCTCAAACACTTGGCTTTAAAAATGCCATCATGGTTGCAGCCAGGCCCAGTAATGAGGCTTTGCTGGACTGTGTTCTAGAATGGGCTAAAATGAGATCAACACATTAAATTATTAACAAAGAGATAAGCTTATCCAGATGGAAAAATTAAATGGTAATAATCAAGTGAATAACAAGTCTGACGAAATCGTTGAACAAGAACAGGAAAATACAGATAAGGCCCAAACTGCAAAGTCAACTTCCGGCGCCGCATCCGCATTTATTTTTCTTGCTGTGGTATTTTCTCTGGCCGCAGGCGGAGCCGCTTTTCTTTTATTTCAGAGCTTAGAAAGCACTCGAGCTGAATTTATACAGAAACTGGAAAAAACCCGAAGTGATGTCTCTGATGTATCCATCAAAGTCAGTGGTGATATTAGCGGCCAGTTACGCACCATAGCCGACAAAATGGGGCGTATTACGGCCGATCAACAACAGTTTCAAAGTCAGGTTTCAGGCCAGCAGCAAACCACTGAAGCACTCTCTAAAAAAATGGAAATCAGCAATCAGCAGATGCGCCAGTCTATCGATGTACTGTTTAAACAGAAAGGACGTGAACGCATAGGCTGGGTTCTGGCTGAAGTGGAATATCTTCTGTTAATTGCAAACCATAGTCTGAAATTACAAAATGATGCAGCCACTGCTGTCGCTGCTCTGGAAGCCGCTGACTCACGACTACTGGACACAGGTGATCCTGGTACAATTGAAGCACGAACACAAATTCGTGATGAAATTCAACAATTAAAAGCACTGAGACAGCCTGATATTGTTGGTATGGCTGCACGTCTGGCAAGTATCATTAAAATGTTGCCATCACTACCTGTTCAGTATACTCAGGTCAATACCAAAAAGAAGATTGCCGATTTAATCGATAAAAAAGCCTCTCATGATACCGCTGATCTGGAGCAGGCGGGTAAAGATTTTTTACATGAACTCAGAGGCCTGGTCGTATTTCGTAAACTGGAAGAATCGCCCAGGGCACTGATGACGCCCGGGCAGCAGTTTTTCTTACAGCAAAATTTACAGCTGAAACTTGAAACTGCTCGTCGTTCATTATTATCAGGACAAAAATCACTCTTTGTAGAAAGCCTCAATGAGGCCGCTCAATGGCTGAATGAATTCTTTGATCTTGAAAACTCACTAACAAAACAAACGATTGAAGAATTACAAAGCCTGCAGAAAATGACCATTACCAGTAAAATGCCTGATATTTCAGGTTCAATAAAAATATTACGCGCTTATCAAAAAGCGCTTGAAAAACAGCAAGAGGTCAAAAAATGATCAAACTGTTTTTTTACTCACTGATTTTTTTAGTTATCACCGCGTATATTGCCCTGATTGCTAAAGAAGACCCCGGTTATGCCTTATTAAGTCACGGCGACTGGAGCATCGAAGGCACAATGGTTCTGTTAATCAGCGTTTTAAGTACGCTCATTGGCAGCATCTTATTACTAATCTACCTAATTCTTAAAACCATCCGATTCCCCGGTCAGCTGAGTCAGTGGAACCAGAACCGCAAAACAGTCAAAGCAATCAAAAACTGTAATAAGGATTATATCCAGCTGGCAGAAGGTAATTGGCGTGAAGCAGAAAAACATTTACGCAAAAGTGCCCACAGCAGCGGTATGCCTATTTTAAATTATCTGGCTGCCGCCCGTGCAGCACAGGAAGAGGGTTCTCAACAACGACGTGATGATTATTTATTACAGGCGCATAAAAGTGATCCTCAGGCAGATATAGCCATTGGTTTAACTCAGGCTGAATTACAATTTAAAGATGGTCAGGCAGAACAGGCTTTAGCCACATTAATGCACTTACGCAGCATAGCGCCTAAGCACCGGCAAGTTTTAAAAATGCTGTTTCAGGTTTATCAACAGCTTAACAGCTGGAGTGATCTGGAAAACTTACTCCCGGAATTACGAAAAAATAATATCTTTGAACATCATATATTGAGCCAATATGAGCAATCATTGAGCAAGCGACTGATGATGCAGGCCATACACAACCAGAATCATGGCGAACTAAAATCCATCTGGAACCGCCTGCCTAAAGTGACTCGCACTGAACCGGAATTAATTCAATTTTATTGCCAGTTATTACTTTCCATTGGTGAACAGCAGCAGGCCATCGACTTAATCAGAGAGGGTATTAAGCGTCACTGGTATACCCCTTTAATATTACTCTATGGTCAGGCTGAAGAAAAAGATATCGCTAAGCAACTTGAAACAGCAGAATCCTGGTTGAGTGATAATGGCCGCAGTGCCGAGTTATTATTAACACTGGGTCGTCTAAGTATCAAAAACCAGCTCTGGGGTAAAGCCCGTGATTATATCTCTGAGAGCATCTCTGTGACAGCCAGTACTGAAGCCTATCAAGTGTTAGGTGAACTCTATGAAAATCAGCTGGATAATTCTATAGAAGCCATGAACTGCTATCGTGAAGGATTACTTCTGAGTACACAAAGAGAGTCTCTGCGCACTCACGAAGAGCTTCCTTTGATGCTCAATTAAGACATGGTTTTCTTCTTTCCCCCTTAGCTTAAACTAAGGAGGAGGGGAGTACGCATGTTGTAACAAGAAGGGTGATAACGATTTGCTTATTTATTGATCATTCGAAAAGTCAAAAGAATCATAAAAGAACTGATTCTTATTCATTCCTTTTTCCTGAAATGTCTGCTCTGCCGCTTTAATCATCGCAGGTGGTCCGCAAGTATAAATATCAAACACTGACAAATCCTCAAAGTCTGCTAACACCGCTTCATGAACATAGCCCGTCCGACCTGACCAGTCTTCACCGGCATCGGATAATACCGGTACAAATGTGATATTACTTTGTTCAGCAACCCATTTTTCAGCTAATTCACTCATATAAAGATCCGCTTCTGAACGAACACCCCAATAGAGTGTAATAGGACGAGTGATCTGTTCGCTGATTAAATGTTCAATAATGCCTTTTATTGGAGCAAAACCTGTTCCACCCGCGACAAATAAAATATCTTTATTAGAATCTTCATGGAAAAAGAAACTGCCATGAGGCCCTTCAATGCGTAATAAATCTTTGTTTTGCATTGAATTAAAGACTTTTGGGGTAAACAGTCCCTGCTCAACCAGACGAATGTGTAATTCTAAAAACTCATCATTATGAGGTGCATTAGCAATAGAAAAACTACGATGCCGGCCATCTTCGAGCAAAATATCAATATATTGCCCCGGTAAGAACTGTAAGCGTTCAGAAGCGGGTAGTTTAATAAAAACCTGCATCACATCATCTGCAAGATGCTCCATTTCATGAACACGACAAGGCAATGTCTTGAGTTCAATTGCGCTGTCCAGCTCAACTTCTTCAACTTCAATGACTAATTCAGAATCAACATGAGCGGCACAAAATAATACCTGATTTTGTTCCTGATCTTCATCAGTTAATGCTATCGGCTCTTCATCATAGTGTATATCACCTGCTAATAACTTCCCTTTACAGGATCCACAAGCACCATTACGACAACCATATCGGAGGTTTATGCCCTGACGTAAAGCAGCATCAAGCACTGTTTCATCAGATTCAACATAAAATTGATGTTCACTCGGTTTTATCTCTACACGGTGGCGCATAACTCTCCTCAAACTAAAAATTTCCTCAAACCAAAAAGAGGTATCTAGGATCGAAGAATATATCTCATTTTAGATAGAAGATAAAGCCGAAGATGGAAAAAAATAAAGAAAAATAACTTTCAGACGCTAATAACAAGGAATGTAATCATATTTTTAATAAATATCATCCGATCGATTAGCAATTTTACTCATTTATTGAAACTTAGAATGGAGTCAGTCATGCAATTCGCATTATCAGGCATCAATACACAAAATCAACTTTTGACCAATAACCTGACCAGGCATAATGGGCTGGAAAAAAGCCCCCTGCATAAAACAGGTAATAATGACGTGTCAATTGCTATTTTAACACCTGAAAAAACCCAGGCATTATTGAATCGTGAAATTGCCGATAAACTCCAGGAGCGTTTCAAAGATGAAGGAATTGAACTTAAAGGGCTTAATGCCGATGACTTTACACCGGAAAAAGTCTCTGATCGTATCCTGAGTTTTGTCTCCGCTCATGTTCTGGGAGAAAGCGATAATGAACAACAAAATGAGTTAATGGCTCAAGCCAGAGAAGGAATCGAACAGGGTTTCGCAGAAGCCAGAGAGATTCTTGAAAGTCTGGATGTATTAAATGGCCAGGTAAAAACAGATATCGATTCAACCTATGACTTAATTCAAAAAGGCCTGGATAACCTGGAACAAAAAATAAACGGTACCGAAGTAGAAGATGATGAAAGTGATGATGATGCGCCTGAAGCCAGTGCTAACGTCCAGCAAGCTTCAATACAGAGTAGTTTTGCACGCAATAAAAATACTCAAATAGAAATCATCACAACCGATGGCGATAAAATACTCATTGATCTCTTCAAGGAACAAAGTGCACAGTCACTACAGCAATATAGTCAAAATGAAGAAGGCTTAACTTACAGCCAGTCCCGTACTCTTGCCGCCAGTACGGGAATCAATTATCAGGTTGAGGGTGAACTGGATGAAGATGAGCAAAAAGCAATCGATGATTTATTAAAAGATGTTGCCAGGGTTTCTGATCAGTTCTTTTCCGGAAATGTTCAGCAAGCCTTTAAAAAAGCCATGGAAATGGATTTTGACAGCGAGGAGTTAACTCGTTTTTCCTTAAATCTTTCTTATCAGGAAACACGCCAAACAGCCATTAGCACCTATAGTAATTATCAGGCACAATCACAGCCAGAAGTTCCGGGACAAACACTTGAGCCTACCGGCATAAAAGACATGAGCGACTTTATTAAACAGGTTGATCAACTCTTTCAACAGCCATTCACAACCACGATGGCTGATTCAGAACAGGGGATTGGTGATTTATTAAAAGGCATGAACCAATTATTGCATGCTAAGGAAATGACAGCATTAGTGAACGATTCAACACAACTGCTGGATTCACTGGTACATCAATTAAAGCAGCTGCACGGTGAGCAATCATAAATCGCTCACACAACGCACCTAATTAGTGTCCATCCGTAAATAGCCTTTTTTTAGCATTCAACTAAAAAAAAGGCCATACAAAATCATATTCAGCTTTCTTAAAATTT
>JAHXHI010000371.1:7282-11362 GCA_025656775.1 gamma proteobacterium symbiont of Bathyaustriella thionipta | reverse complement strand
ATTGTAACTTAAATTCCTGGGTATATCTTACCATTTTTGTCTCCTAATACTAAATTTTTCAGGCGACAGGTATGTTGACATAGGGGGAAAGCCATCAGCTCGACTCAAAGAATATTATCAGAAGAGCAAATCCAGCAGGGTTCAGTGATAACCACTGAAGTGAACCGTTCACATCAGGGTTTATGGATCAGCGATGTTGATAAAATTGTGCTTTGTGACTGGAAGGATATTTCACCTCCGGCTAAGGGGACTGGAGTGGGCAGTTATACAACAGGTGTCACACTTATCGACGATGAACTGGTGCAATTATTAGACATTGAAAAAGTACTCGGTGAAGTTTTAGGCATAAAAACATCCAATACTGAAGAATTAAACATTGAACAAACTAAATTAGAAGCCGTTTTTGGCAAACTGGTTATGATTGTTGATGATTCATCGATGGCAATGAAGCAGACTGTCTCCGCTCTAGACAGACTTGGGCTGCAGCACATATCTGCCAGTGATGGTAAAGTTGCCTTAAAAATTCTCACCGATTATCAAAATGGTGACCCGCATACAATGGAACCCATTTCAATGATTATTTCTGATATTGAAATGCCTGAGATGAATGGTTATACCTTTGTTACACAAGCAAGAAAATTAAGTAAATTTAAAAATATTCATGTGCTCATGCATACTTCTCTCAACGGCAGCATTAATATGCAAGAAGCCATAGCCTGTGGAGCTAATGATGTACTGACAAAATTTGTTCCTGATGAACTGGTTGAAAAAATTGTTGAACATCTTATGGCTTCACCTAACAGCTAAGGATAAAATAATAATATAAACCAACAATCCAACGATTTTCTTACTATTGATACAGGTAACTTAATAAACCATGAATAACCCTATTGTTGTCATCGGCATTGGTGAAATGTCTAGTGTCTTTACCCGCGCTCTGCTGCGTGCAGGAAATCCTCTTATTCCCATTACCAGAGACATGAATATTGCTGAAACAGCCCAACAAATCACAACACCTGAAATGGTGCTTGTTGCTGTGGGTGAAAGTGATCTCGATACCGTTTTAGAACAACTGCCAGAGCAATGGAAAGATAAAATTGCTTTACTGCAAAACGAATTATTACCCAGTGACTGGAAAAAACATCATCTCATTGAGCCTACTGTTATTTCCGTCTGGTTTGAAAAGAAACCCGGTCAGGATTTCAAAGTTCTGGTGCCCTCTCCTATTGTGGGGCCAAAAGCTGACATCCTGGCAGCCGCTTTAAAGACATTGTCCATCCCAACCTGGATTGTTAAAGATGACAATGAAATGCTGTTTGAATTGGTTCGAAAAAATCTATTTATTCTCACTACCAATATAGCCGGGCTTGAAGTCGGTGGTGATGTAAATGCTTTATGGAATGAAAATCGTGATTTGGCATTAAGAGTGATGGATGATGTACTGACAATTCAAAATCATTTAACGGACCAACAACATGACAGAGAGCGTCTTATCGAAGCAATGGTTGAGGCCATTAATGGTGATCTGGCGCATAAATGTATGGGACGTTCAGCACCAGTCAGATTATCAAAAGCCATTGATTATGCTAAAAAAAATAATTTGCAGGTTAATGAATTACAAAGAATTTATAAAAACAAGGGCAATATCTGACTATGCGTTTACTACATACCATGATCCGTGTCGGTCATTTACAACGTTCCATTGATTTTTATACCACCATTTTAGGAATGACATTATTACGCCAGAAAGATTATCCTGAAGGTCGCTTTACACTGGCATTTATTGGTTATGGCGATGAAAAAGAAAACTCAGTGATTGAACTCACTTATAACTGGGACACTGATAACTACCAGTTGGGAAATGCCTTTGGGCACTTTGCCATCGAGGTCGATGATGTCTATGCCGCCACAGAACAGATTCGAGCACAAGGTGGTGAGATATTACGCGATGCAGGCCCCATGAATGCCGGCACCACAATTATTGCCTTTGTTAAAGATCCAGATGGTTATGAAATTGAGCTGATTGGTAAAAAATAAAAATTGATAGCAGTGATTTTTTTCGGCTGCTCTGGAATACAATTCCGCTCAGGCGAATAAATTCACCGCTAAAAGCAAAAACAAATCACCATTATTTTAAAATCGTTTTTCTATAATAAAGCATTTCTTCAATTGACTCCCTGATATCATCTAAAGCCAGATGAGCACCTTTCTTTTTATAACCATCCATTACTTCAGGATACCAGCGTTTAGCCAGTTCTTTTAAGGTACTGACATCAAAATTTCGATAATGAAAATAATCTTCCAGTTCAGGCATCCAGCGAGCCATAAAGCGACGATCCTGACAAATACTATTACCACACATGGGTGAGACACCCTTACCCACATATTGACTTAAAAACTCAATGGTTTGTCTGCTAGCATCCGCTTCACTCAAGGTACTGTTTTTTACCCTTTCAGTTAAGCCTGACTGGCCATGATGTGTGGTATTCCATTCATCCATTTTAGCCAGGACCTCATCTGACTGGTGTATCGCTAATACAGGTCCTTCAGCTAAAATATTCAATTCAGCATCGGTCACTATGGTAGCAATCTCAATTACCCGGTCAGTGTCCGGTTCTAGGCCGGTCATCTCTAAATCAACCCAGATCAGGTTACGTTGGTCTTGTGTCATCCAGTGTTCTCTTTTAAATAATAGTTTTAAGATTCTTTTTCGTGCTTTTTTAATAACTAATGTATAATCATAGTCAATTATGTATTATTAATATACCCTGATTTTTAATAACAAAATGGAATACTATGGCGCTTTTCAGTACAATTTTTATCATTATGGTTCTTTTATCAGCCATGACACATTTCTGGCTTGCCTTACGTCAGATTAAGCATGTCAAACAACATCGTGAACAAACACCCGAAGCTTTTGCAGAAAAAATTTCCCTGGAAGAACATCAAAAAGCAGCTGATTATACCATTGCCAAAGAAAAGCTGGGAAATATAGAATTATTTATTGGCACAACACTTGTCTTTATATGGACATTAGGCGGTGGACTTGAGTTCCTTGATCAATATGTGCGTACTTATGAGCTTGAGCCACTTTATGCAGGCGTATTTTTTATTCTTCTTATGGGTTTTATTTCTGCAATTATTGATATGCCGATAGGGCTTTATAATACGTTTGTGTTGGAAGAAAAATTTGGCTTCAACCGCACCTCATTTAAAGTCTGGTTAGTTGATTTAGTCAAACAATCAATTCTTGGTCTGGTTATCGGCATACCATTAATTATGGTTATTCTCTGGCTTATGAGCAGTGCTGGAGAATTCTGGTGGCTGTATGCCTGGGCAGTATGGATGGGTTTTGGATTCTTGATGATGTGGGCCTACCCTGCTTTTATCGCACCTATTTTTAATAAATTTACTGAGTTAGAAGAGGGTTCACTCAAACAACGTATTGAGCAGCTTATGACTCGTTGCGGTTTTCTCAGCAAAGGAATACTTGTCATGGATGGTTCTAAACGATCCAGTCATGGTAATGCCTATTTCACAGGTCTGGGTAACAATAAACAAATTGTTTTTTTTGATAATCTGCTCGATTCTCTTGACGATGAAGAAGTTGAAGCCGTGTTAGCACATGAACTGGGTCATTTTAAGAAAAAACATATTATTAAACGTTTATTCACGATGACATTTATGACGCTTGCTGGTTTTGCCATGCTTGGCTGGCTCATGCAGCAGGAATGGTTTTATAATGGTCTGGGTATGACAACACCCTCTATTTATGCTGCTTTGGTTCTGTTTAGCATTGCTTCTCCAGCTTTTACCTTTTTTCTTAGCCCTATTAGCGCTATGATTAGTCGTAAACATGAGTTCGAAGCAGATGATTATGCGGCACAACAGTCTGATGCAAACAAACTGATTGAGGCCTTAGTGAAACTCTATAAAGAGAATGCTAATACGCTTACACCCGATCCCTTGCATTCAGCCTATTATGATTCGCATCCACCTGCACCCGTTAGAATTGCACATTTAAATAACACATAAAGGATTAATAATAATGAAAAATCAATTGATAAAAAAACAGCCGAC
>JAHXHI010000371.1:0-7272 GCA_025656775.1 gamma proteobacterium symbiont of Bathyaustriella thionipta | reverse complement strand
GCTTATCATCTTCTTTACCTTTTTGAGTCAGACAGCTTTAGCGGCCAACCCTGCTCACGGCAAAGATCTCCATGACGCCAATTGTCAGTCTTGCCATGCATCGTTAATGGGTGGTGATCCGGATCGTATTTATACTCGCTCTGATCGCCGTGTTACAACCATTAATGGTCTTAGAAATCAGGTCACACGTTGTAAAACAACCGTAGGTGTATCATGGCCGGATGATCAAGTAGAAGACGTTGTTGAATATCTGAATACTAAATTTTATCAGCTTAAATAAGCATTCTTTATGGCCAAACGTAAACTCAACCGTCGTCAACAATGGCGTATTCAGAAGATACAGGATGAACGTTTAGCCCGAGCAAATAAAAAACAAAAAAATTTTAACAACGATGATGAACTGCTTGATCAAGTCCATCATCACGGTGTCGTTGTGAGCCACTTTGGCGCCACGCTGGATATTGAGGACGATAGCAGTCATTTATTAGTCCGTTGTGCTCTCAGACAAAATATTGATGCCATTGTCTGTGGCGACAAAATTGTCTGGCAAAAATTAACAAACATAGCAAAAAATGTGCAAATTCAGGGTGTTGTCACTGCACTTGATGCACGTAGCACCGTACTTGCCCGTCCTGATTTTACCGGTCAAATGAAACCTGTCGCGGCCAATATTGACCAGCTGCTCATTGTTACATCGCCTGTGCCCGAGTTAAATGAAGGCTTGATTGATCGCTACATTGTTGCCGCCGAATTATCACATATCCAGCCCATTATCGTACTTAATAAAATCGATACTCTGTCTCATGAACAAAGACAAGTACTGGAAAAACGCATCAAAATTTACCAGGATATTAAGTACCAAATTCTTTATACCAGTGCCAAAAGCCAACATGGTCTGGATACCCTGCTTGAGCAATTAACCGGTAAAGTCAGTGTCTTTGTCGGGCAATCCGGAGTCGGTAAATCATCCATTATTAATGCATTGCTCCCGAATGCTAATATTAAAGAAGGTGAAGTTTCTCTGGCAACGAATAAAGGCACTCACACGACCAGTGTTTCACGTCTGTATCACATCAATACACCATCACAAACCCAGTCAAGTGAAGTCCAGACCAGCCTGATTGACTCTCCCGGAGTACGAGAATTTGGTTTGTGGGATATTTCCAGGGAGGATGTCATCCACGGATTTGTCGAATTACAGCAATACATACAACACTGCCATTTCAGAGATTGTAAACATCTCAATGAACCCAATTGCGGTTTACTCAAAGCAATAGAAGAAAATAAAATTAGTGAACAACGACTTAATAGCTATCACCGTATTATTGACTCGATTGATTCGTAAATAATCGAATTAACTGACACATGCCACATTGTTTTCTATACTAAAGAAATACCATTGTACTGCCGATAACAGTTAAAAGATTCGAATGATAACCAACAGTCTTTTAATTCTGAGAAAAAAGACCGGTCAATGTGTCTCAATTATAAAGGTACGAACGAATGTTAAAAAGTTTAACTATTTCCCAAAAAAGTTTTATGATTTCATTTATTACTATTATTGGGTTTATATGGATAGGCATCACCACTTATCAGTCCATGCAGGAAATCAATAACAATTACCATACCAGCTATACGATTTCTCAGCAAAAGTCCGCACTGGATGGGATTATAATCGGTGGTTTACTCTTTAATAGCTCCTCTGGTGTAGTGTTTATCAATAATAGCGACAAAGCAAAAAAAACAATGGCTAAGGCTATTAAACAAACCACGGCCAGCATAGAAAAGCTAAAAACTGCAAATAACAAACTTTATCAAAAACTTATCTCAGACTTCTCAAATTTTTCTACTATAGCCCTTCGCTTAACTGAGAAAGTAAAAACACAAGCGCTTACTAAAGGTGATTTAAAAGATCGTTTGGCTGCATGGCGCAAGCTCAAATTTAAAACCCAGGAAATGACTCAATCTGTTAAGCAGTTAAGTGATCAAACTAACCAGGATTACAAACAACTACTGAGCAGCAGTATTACCGCCTTTATTATAAAAATTTGTGCGCTGACACTGATTATTGTAACCCTGACTACCGTTATTATGAGAAATATTGTTAACTGCATCATGTCACTTGGCAAAGAAGTAAAAGGCATCCCGGCAAAAGGTGATGTCAATGCCAGAATTAATATTACCCGAAATGATGAAATCAGTAATATTATGTCAACGATTAATCTATTATTAGATAATGCTTCAGATGCCGCAAACGACTCCATTGAACACGCTGAAAAAGCCGAGCAAAATATGGCCGATATACTTAAGGCACAAGAACTTAGTCAGTTGACCGATTCATTAATTGAATTATCCATCAATAATTCAAACAATAATATCCAGATTGTTCAACACGGTCTGGCTTCAAATAAAGATCACCTGGATAAAATTAATGACTTGAATAATCAGGCAGATGAAAATATTGATGATATGACGAAACAAAGTCAGGAAGTCTCTGAAACCATCAATACGATTAAAACGCTAGCGGGTAAATCTGAATCAAATTCCCACGAACTGTATAAGCAGATGGAAGAAATTGACAGTGTAATTACACTCATTAAAAACATATCAGAGCAAACTAACTTGTTAGCGCTTAATGCCGCGATTGAAGCGGCCAGGGCTGGTGAACATGGAAGAGGATTTGCCGTTGTCGCAGATGAGGTCAGACAATTATCAGCAAACACACAAAAAGCCACTCAGGATATAGAAGAAAATATTGGACGTCTAAAATTAAACGCAGAAGAAATGGTTAATGACAGTCTGAATATTAATAAGGCTTCAGATAACTCCAGTGAAATATTAAATGCTTTCCAGAGCAGCTTTGTTTCTTTAAAAGAACGTGTTCAGATTATTGCCGCTGATACTCAGATGGCAACCCATCAAATTTACCTTAATTCAGCCAAGCTTGATCATGTCAAGTATAAACAAACGGGTTACAAAGCGGTCATATTAAATCAAATTGAAGAAAAAGTATCTGATCATACCAATTGTCAATTCGGTCAATGGTATACCTCAGAAGGCAAAGCATTTTTTGGTCACAACTCAAGTTACAAGCAGTTACAAACACCGCATGCTTTGGTGCATAGCTGTATTAATCATGTCATTAATATTGCAAAAACAGGTGAATTAACGGATAACGCTCAAGAAATCATTAGCCAATTTGAACAGGCCGAGCAGGCAAGCATTGAATTATTTGATTTAATGGACAATTTAACTCGATCTGATGTCGTTTAATTGGAAAACATCATGCAGTTATGCAACTATATTCAATTTTAAAGCTATTTTTTTGAAATATTTTGTGAATTTTAAAGGTCTGTTTTGTTAAGTATTTTACATTTTTTTAATTGCTAATATTTTACCAACGGATCTTTCTCAATGTATAACTTCTTTTCAACTTTTAAAGCATTTCATTTGATTATAGTGGTGTCTTTTATACTATTCTCTTCCTCCCCTGTCTTTTCGCTAGAGACTCCACAAACAGATAATGAGACAATAAAATGGCACGAATGGTCAAATGATACCTTTGAGCTCGCCAGGGAAGAAAATAAATTAGTACTTCTGGATATTGGTGCACAATGGTGTCAGTTTTGTAAAAAAATGGAAGCTGTCACCTACAAAGATCCCGATGTCATTAAAATTATTAATGACCATTATATTGCCATCAAGGCTGACATTGAAGAAAGTGGCGATGTACAAATGCTTTATAGCAGCTTTGGAGTACCCGGTACTATTATTTTAAATGCCGATCGAGATGAACTGAATAAACGTCTGGGTTACATTGCACCGCAGCAAATGCAATGGCATTTACTAGGCAATTTACAAGATGCGCCTGATATCTCCCTTAACCAGCAATAGACAATAAAACACATGGATAGAAGAACGTTTATTCTACGTGGCGGCAGCACAATAGCTGCAGCTGCGAAACCATTATTATCACCAGTAACAGCTTCAGCTGTGGTTAATACAGAAACACTAACACCTGCTGTACACTCAGTACAGACTATAAGTGAGCAGCTCACAAAACAGTATACTAAAGCCGACTGGCTGACCATTGCCACTGTTCAGAATCACCTTTTTCCTTCTGAAGCACACGCCCCTGGTGCGATTGAAATTAATGCCTTGCAATACCTGCATGATTATTTAAGTAATCCTGCCACTGATCCGGTCGATATTGAGTTTATTCTTTCTGGCACACGTCTTTTACAGTCATTTGCCAAAAAAGAAAGTCACAATGGATTAATATCTTTCACTGATCTGTCTATTGAACAAAGAGAAGTGACACTGAGAAAATTTGAGAAGCAAGCCGATGAAGGCAGTCGTTGGTTGATTACTTTATTAAATTACGTGCTTGAAGCACTGCTGACTGATCCGGTTTATGGCGGTAATCCAGACGGTATCGGCTGGCAATGGCTGGAACATCGTGCAGGTGAGCCTCATCCGCCAATGAATAAACGTTACTGGTTACTATAGGCATGCTTCACCCCGCTTTTGCAACTATTACGACTGAACATTTAATTTAAATTGTAGAGACATTTAATGAGTCATGATTACGACATCTGTGTGGTTGGCAGCGGTGCCGGTGCAGGCCCGATTATTTATACCCTTGCCCATGCAGGATACAAAGTGCTGGTTTTGGAAAAAGGCCCCTGGTATACCGAACAGGACTATTTTAAGGATGAATTAAAAACTTCTTTACGTGGTGGTTACTCGCCTGACTTAAAAGATGAACAGCATGTTGTCGAACTCGAAAATGATGATGGCAGCTGGCGTAGTTTTCCGACCTATCAATCCAGCTGGAATTTCTGGAATGGCAATGTGGTCGGCGGTTCCAGTAACTTTATGAGTGGCTTTTTTCATCGTTTAAAACCGAACGATTTTAAATTGCTTTCTACTTATGGGCCAATTGATGGTGCCAATATTGTTGATTGGCCTATCTCTTATGATGAACTGGAACCCTATTATGATAAGGTTGAAAAAGTAGTGGGTGTTTCCGGGCGTGTCATTGAGCATCCTTTTCAGGAACCCCGAAGCAGCAAGGATTTTCCCTACCCACCGACAGCAGAACACCCGGTTGCCAAACATATTGATAAGGCTTGCGAACGCCTGGGTTTTCATTCTATGCCCATGCCCAGAGCCATTCTTTCTCAACCGGCACTCAATCGTAAATCCTGTGTTTATAGTGGTTTTTGCGGCAGCTATGGTTGTGCTACCGGTGCTAAAAGCAGTTCTCGCGCGGCACTCATTGACAGCGCCATGACCACAGGCAACTGTGAATTACGCCCTGAGTCGATGGTCACTCATATTCATAGCGATAATTCCGGCAAAATTACTGCCATTGAATATATTGACAAGAATGGTAAAAAGCACGGCGTTGATGCCCGCTTGTATGTCGTCGCCGCACAGGCAATCGAAACTGCTCGTTTGTTACTCAACTCGACCGGCCCCAAACATCCACAAGGCTTAGCAAATAACAATGGTCAAGTTGGTAAAAACTTAATATTTGCTGGCGGCGGTGCCGGCTCTGGCCGTTTACCGTATAACAAATTTTCAGATGAACAGGTTGCTGAACTCAAAGAATTTGGAACTTTTGTTAATCGTTCCCTGCAAGACTGGTATGAAATTAAAGATAAAAATCTGTTTAAAACAGATGCACCGCAAAAAGGCGGCACCATTGATTTTGTGCATTTGCACCCAAACCCTGTTGCCCGGGCAAACCGTCAAATTCGTGGTAATAATGGTCTGTTATGGGGCAAACCCCTTAAAGATAAACTAAAAAGTCACTTTACTGAAGGCCGGTATATTAAGGTTGAAGCCTTCTGTGACTGGGCACCTACTGATAATTCACATGTGAGTCTGGATAAAAACATTAAAGATAAATGGGGCTTGCCGGTTGCTAAAATTAAAGTCGATGTCCATGTTCAAAACTTAAGAGTTGGCTGGTTTCTGGCCAATAAATCAGGTGATGTATTGCGTGAGATGGGTGCAGATAATGTATTGTCATTCGCATCCGGTGTGCCGCCCACTAATCTGGTTGCCGGTGCCTGCCGTTTTGGTACAGACCCCAAAACATCCGTCCTCAACCCAGACTGTCAGGCACATGATGTAGAAAACTTATATGTCACCGATGGTAGTTTTATGCCAACGGGCGGCAGTGTGCCGCACACATGGACTATTTATGCCAACTCATTTCGTGTGGCCGATATTATTGTTTCGCGTTTAGGCGGGGTTAAAGATACCCACTCAATTTAGATTTACCTGAGTTTACCAGGCCTGTTGGGTCGTCCAGGATGAATTGGGTGAACGGGTCTGGGTGGATAATAGATACCATTTCGCCAACGCCCACCGCTATCAGAATCTGATGATGGTTCTTTTGAGTCATCCTCTTTTGCTTTTTGCTGACGTCTGAGGCGCTCATTTTCAAGCGCTCGATCCCTGGCTATTTTCTTATCCAGCTGTCTATCTTTTTCAATGATCTCATTGAGTTTTTGTTGACTCTGTGCTTCTTGTTCGGCTGTTCTTTTTTGTATTTGAAACTGTCTTTGAGGTGTTTTATTTCCCTTCACATGATCGGTAAATTCAGTGACACCCTCTTTATTCTGGTATTGATAAACATCCTGTACAGGAAAAACTGGCATAGAGCACAATACAGCAACAGGAAATACAGTTAATTTAAGCAAGTCATGTAGTATTTTCATATTTATCATCCTGACTAATTTAAATAATTAATAGAAAACAATCATTTTTGGTAACCAACCAAAATATCACCCGTTAAGCCAGTTTGACCATTTTCATATTCAAACTGACCTATCTGCGTGATGGTATCATATTGATTAATCGCATATTGGTGATCCTTATAATTCACACTGATTGATGAAATAGCAAAATCCTTTATATCATTAAGTGTCAAGTTCTCCTCAAGTTGATTGCTTTGTTCCCTGGCGATAGTCAATAACAGCAATTTATCGTAAATTGAGTCTGCCGCATTAATCTTGCCATCTTTGTTATCATCATAAGCGGCCAATTCCGCAAAACCATGATCATAACCATTATTATCACCGAATAACTCCTTACCGCTATCAATGATACCATTACCATTTCTATCATACGCTAAAAGGGCATCACCACCATTGACAAAACTCATCCCAGGGCAATCGCGCTTAATTTGATTGCCCTAGAATTTTAAGCATGTATTGGTTGTCCCAACCAGCCTTTAATCGTTTTGTCTTAATCCCC
>JAHXHI010000372.1 GCA_025656775.1 gamma proteobacterium symbiont of Bathyaustriella thionipta | reverse complement strand
GATGTTTAATGTGGATGGTGCCCGAAGTAAGTTGAATCGGGCATATGAAAAGTTAATCGGTCAAAATTAATGTGTTTAGGTACTAGTATAATTTCTCAACTATCTGGTTTTATTTTAAAAACAGATTCTTTACACACAAATAAGCCCGAATATGCAGGTCATTTAATGTCAAAGCCCGCTATTGTTATTGATGAAAACAAACATATTTTAGACTTGTTTGAGCTCTTTTATTCTCATAATATTCATCATATACCCGTGGTGAATACTGGCCAGAAACTGGTAGGAATTATTACACCAAAGGATTTACTTTTAGCATTTCAAAATATAGTACAATAATTCCTGGTTAATTTTATTGATTTTGTGCCTGGATTCTTACTTCAATTGCTTATTCTTTTAAAAAAAGAACTTGCTATGAGCATGATATGCTCCTATAATCTAGCCAAATATTTACAGGTCATCTAAATCAATTAATTAATAGATAACTAAACAATTAATTAATCTGGATTTATATTACCGTTTTACCTGGAGAATGAATAAACTCCAGACTGTTCTTTTCATTAACTAACTTTATAATGAATTGATTTTGAACAGATTTTTTATGAGTGGGCCTTTGGCCCATTTTTTATTTGTGGAAGATTATTTTTTTAATAGTTTCCTTATTTAACATACAGTTTTATGAGATAGGTTTATGGCTGTAAAAACACAAGAATTGGAAGATTTACTTGAGCCTGTTGTAACTTCCATGGATTATGAATTTGTTGGCTTAGAATTTCTATCTCAGGGACGACATTCTATTTTACGTATCTATATTGATACAGAACGTGGCGTTGGTGTTGGTGTTGATGATTGTGCTGATGTCAGCCGACAACTCAGTGCAGTACTGGATGTTGAAGATCCAATTGCGAGTGAATATTCGTTAGAAATTTCATCGCCGGGGTTAAACAGGCCTCTTTTTAAACTAAACCAATATGCACAGTTTATCGGTGAAGAGGTGAAGTTTAAAACAATACGTCCTCAGCTTGAAAATGGACAGCGTAAATTTAAAGGCATAATAAGTGCTGTAGAGAATGACAATATAATATTTGAAATAGAAGATCAAATGTTAACAGTCGCTTTTGCTGATATTGATTCAGCAAATATTATTGCAAAATTTTAGTCAATATAACTGATAGTGTTGTAATTGTTAAGGTAAAAATATGAGCAAAGAAATCCTTCTAGTCGTTGATGCTGTTTCACATGAGCGTGGAATTGAAAAAGACATCATTTTTGAAGCCCTTGAGTCTGCATTAGCTTCTGCAACCAAGAAAAAAAGTGGTAAAGAAATTGAAGTCAGAGTGACGATTGATAGAGATAGTGGTGACTACGAGACTTTCCGTCGCTGGCAGATCCTTGATGATGAAACCGAACCATTTGAATATTATGATAAGCAAGTTCTCTTATCACGAATTACTGATGATAATCCCGGATTAGTTGCTGGTGATTATATTGAAGAACCTATAGATTCTGTTGAATTTGGGCGTATTGCTGCACAAACCGCAAAACAGGTTATTGTTCAAAAAGTAAGAGAAGCTGAACGTAAAAAAGTGGTTGATGAATATCAGGCACGTATTGGTGAAATGCTTTCTGGAACGGTCAAACGTATTGAACGTGGTAATGTCATTGTTGATATTGGTAATAATATTGATGCCATTATTAAAAGAGAGGATATGATACCTAGAGAGCCGGTACGAAACGGTGATCGTATCAGAGGGTATCTTTATGAGGTCAAAAGCCAGACCAGGGGGCCTCAGTTAAATTTAAGTCGTATCTCTTCTGATTATTTAATTGAATTATTTAAAGTAGAAGTACCTGAAATAGGTGAAGGCTTAATACAGATACACAATGCAGCTCGAGATCCTGGCTTGAGAGCAAAAATTGCAGTTGAAGCACATGATGAACGAATCGATCCAGTGGGTGCCTGTGTCGGTATGCGCGGCTCACGTGTTCAGGTGGTTTCAAATGAACTTGCAGGCGAGAGAGTCGATATTATTCTCTGGGATGAAAATAATGCTCAGTTTGTCATTAATGCAATGTCACCGGCAGAAGTTAAATCCATCATTGTTGATGAAGAAAGTAATTCTATGGATATTGCAGTCGATGAATCACAACTGTCTCAGGCTATTGGTCGTAATGGTCAGAATATAAAACTTGCTTCTCAACTAACAGGTTGGGACTTGAATGTAATGACTGTTGAAGAAGCGGAAAACAAGAATGAAGAAGAAGCACAAAATGTGCTGAATCAGTTAATGGAAGATCTCGGTATCGATGAAGATCTGGCTATCGTTTTATTAAACGAAGGCTTTACATCTCTTGAAGAAGTAGCTTACGTACCATTACAGGAAATGCTGGACATTGAAGAACTTGACGAAGAGATCGTAATGGCTTTGCGTGAGCGAGCTAAAGATGTCCTGCTTACTAAGGCTATTTCAGATGAAGAACAACTCGGTGATTCAGAGCCGGCAACTGATTTGTTAGAAATGGATGGAATGAATGAGCAATTAGCACATCAATTAGCTTCCAGAAATATTATTTCAATGGAAGATCTTGCAGAGCAGTCAGTGGATGATTTGCTTGAAATACAAAATATGGATGAAAAGCAAGCGGCTGAATTAATTATGACTGCACGTGCTCCATGGTTTGCTGAAGCAGAGCTCGATAGTGATAAAAGTGTTGTAAAAGATGAATCAACAGATTCAGATGATAAGTAATAAGGGCGAGGAGATATAGATTATGTCAGAAACAAAAGTTGCACAATTTGCCGAAACTATCGGCACGCCCGTAGAACGCCTTATAGAACAAATGAACAGTGCTGGGATCATAGTTGATGGTCCAGATTCAGTAATCAGTGACGATCAGAAAAAACAGTTATTAGGCTATTTACGAGATAAGCATGGAACGGTCACTAAAGCATCACCCAATAAAATAACCCTAAAGCGGAAAACCACGAGTGAATTAACATTAGCCTCCAGTACCAGTAAGTCAAGCAGTAAGGTTAAAGTTGAAGTTAGAAAAAAACGTACTTATGTAAAACGCAGTACGATAGATGAACAAACTTCATCAGCCGATGCTGAACTTCTTGAAGCAAGGCGTGTAGCGCAAGAAACCAAAAAAGCCGAAGAAGAACTTAAAGCTCAACAAACTGCAGAAGAAGAAAAAAGACAGGCCGATGAACTTGAAGCGCAAAAATCGCTTGAACAAGCACAGGCTGATGAAGCCAAAAAGCGTGAAGACGATCTTGCAGCACAACAACAATTAAAAGTCGATTCGCAGCAAAATGCTGAAGCTAAAGCGACTGAAAAACGAGAAATTGAACACCTTGCCAGAAAACAGACTAAGCCCATTTTAAAAGAGGCACCTCGAACTGAGGCTGCACCAGCTCCTTCAAACAAAGAGGCCAAGTCAAAAGCAGATCTTGCCAAAAGACATTCAGATAAGCCTAAATTTACTCCGCCTAAAAAAGGTGGTTCGAATAAAGGTTTAAAAAACAAAGCTGATTCTCCTGCTAAAGGCCGTTTTAAGAAAAAGCGAGCTGCTAAGCCTGAGATTGAAACACGTCATGTTTTTGAAAAACCGACAGAAGTTAAAGTCATTGATGTTGAAATCCCTGAAACAATCAAAGTGGGCGATTTAGCACAAAAAATGTCTGTTAAAGCAGGTGAAGTCATAAAGATCATGATGAACCTTGGCACTATGGTTACCATTAATCAGATGCTTGATCAGGAAACGGCTTCAATCGTTATTGAAGAGATGGGGCACAAGCCTGTCTTAATGAAAGAGCAGCAGATTGAAGAAAACCTGATGGAAGAACATGTGGAAGGCGTAAAAGAGTTTCGTGCGCCTGTTGTGACCATTATGGGACATGTTGATCATGGTAAAACATCGTTACTGGATCACATTCGCGAATCTAAGGTCGCAGATGGTGAAGCGGGTGGTATTACTCAGCATATCGGTGCTTATCACGTTGATACCAATAAGGGTATGATTACCTTTCTTGATACTCCTGGACATGCTGCTTTTACCTCAATGCGCTCTCGTGGTGCCAATGCAACCGATATTGTTATTGTTGTAGTCGCTGCAGACGATGGTGTTATGCCGCAAACAAAAGAAGCTGTGCAGCATGCAAAAGCGGCTGATGTACCTATTATTGTGGCTGTTAATAAAATTGATAAAGAAGCAGCAGATCCTGAACGTGCCAAAAATGAACTCTCAGCTTTAGATGTTATCCCTGAAGATTGGGGTGGCGATATCATGTTCATGCCAGTTTCAGCTAAAACTGGTCAAGGTATTGATGATTTATTAGATGCCATATCAGTTACCGCTGAAGTAATGGAATTGCAAGCAGTTCCTGACGGTCCGGCAAAGGGTATTGTTATTGAATCTCGCCTGGATAAAGGGCGCGGTACGGTTGCGACTATTCTTGTTCAAAGTGGTCAGTTGAACAAAGGTGATATTATTATTGCAGGTCAGGATTATGGTCGAATTCGTGCAATGATGGATGAGAATGGCAGCCCCATTAAAAAAGCAGGCCCCTCTATTCCCGTAGAAGTGCTTGGTTTATCCGGTACACCTTCGGCAGGTTCTGAAGTACTTGTTGTTAAGAATGAACGTAAAGCGCGTGAAGTTGCACTCTTTCGTCAAGGCAAATACCGTGATGTTAAATTGGCCCGACAACAGGCAGCCAAACTTGAGAACATGTTTACTAAAATGGAAAGCGGTGACGTCCAGAATGTCAATATTATACTTAAGGCCGATGTTCAGGGTTCAGTTGAAGCAATTTCAGAATCATTAAGAAAATTATCAACTGATGATATTAAAGTGAATATTGTTGCAGATGGTGTTGGTGGGATTAATGTTTCAGACGCACAACTAGCGGTTGCTTCAAATGCAATTATTATCGGCTTTAATGTCCGTGCTGAAATGTCCGCCAAGAAAATTATTGAAACTGAAAATGTCGACCTGCACTATTATAGTGTCATTTACGACATACTGGATGAAATTAAATCGGCTATGACTGGTATGTTATCGCCTGAGTTTAGAGAAGATATTGTTGGTCTTGCAGAAGTTCGAGATGTCTTTCGTTCACCCAAGTTAGGCGCAATTGCAGGCTGTATGGTTATTGATGGCACTCTTAAACGTAACAATCCTATTCGTGTTCTACGTGATAATGTGGTTATTTATGAGGGTGAACTTGAGTCATTAAGACGCTTTAAAGATGATGTACAGAAAGTCAAATCGGGTACCGAGTGTGGTATCGGTGTGAAAAACTATAACGATGTTAAACCGGGTGATCAGATTGAAGTATATGAACGTGTTCAAGTGAAAAGGTCACTTTAAAGATGCCTGCCGATTTTAGTCGTAGTCGTCGAGTAGGGGAGCTCATTCAGCGTGAATTAGCCACTTTATTGGCAAGGGAAGTCAAAGACCCTCGTCTTTCGTTAATATCCATTACTGCTGTTGATGTCACACGTGATATGGGGCTGGCAAAAGTATTTTATACTGTTATTGATGCAAATGTTGATGACGAAAACCTAAATGAACGAAAGAAACAGGTTCAGGAAGGCTTAAAAAAAGCCTCCGGCTTTCTTCGCTATGAACTTGGGCAACGAATAAAGCTTCGTGTTGTTCCTAATTTAGACTTTCGCTACGATGAATCGGTAATACGTGGTGCTCAACTGACGCAGCTCATTGATAATGCAATTGCTGATGATAAAGATCGCAATACCGATTAATTACGGTACTGTTATCAATTAAAGGCACGGTGAAATAATGGCACGGAAAAAAAAGGGCCGTCTTGTCAATGGTATTCTGGTTTTAGATAAACCTGGCGGCATCTCTTCAAATAAAGCGCTGCAAAAAATAAAACGCTTATATCAAGCACAAAAAGCAGGTCATACAGGTAGTTTGGATCCACTCGCTACTGGTGTTCTACCCATTTGTCTTGGTGAGGCGACCAAAGTATCCCATTATCTACTCGATGCTGATAAACGCTATCGAGCAAAATGTATTTTAGGAGCCGTTACTACAACCGGCGATTCAGATGGTGAAATAATTGATACCAGGCCGGTACCGGCACTGAACAAAAATCAAATTCTTGATTTACTCGCTGCTTTTGAAGGAGAGCAAGATCAAACGCCACCCATGTTTTCAGCATTGAAATACAACGGCAGACCGCTTTATGAGTACGCAAGAAAGGGTATTGTGGTTGAGCGTAAGTCTCGGCGAATTACATTATTTGAAGTTAAATTGCTTGATTTTTCAATAACAGATATTGCACCTGATAACCCTGCATTTATTGAAATAGAAGTCCATTGTTCAAAGGGAACTTATATTCGTACACTTTGTGAAGATATTGGTAAAACAATTGGCTGTGGTGCTTATATTAGTGCCTTACGTCGTATTGACTCAGGACCTTTTTCTCTTGCACAGGCATTGACCATTGAACAACTGTATGAGCAGTTTAGTCCTGATGACGTGGTGAATGAAGCACAACAAAAACAAATGGATCGGCTATTACTACCGACTGAAACCGCAATTGAACAATTTCCTCGTTTTGATCTCAATGAACAACAATTTAAACAAATTCAACATGGCATGACATTAGAAATCATACCCGCAGCAATTTCAGAGAACTATCGTTTGTATTTTGATAACACTCTGATTGCTCTTGCTATTTTAGATGAAAATAAGCATTTAAAGCCCAAACGTTTATTGTTTTTATAGCTTTTTTAATCACACCGGGCAAAAAAACCAATGCCAATTACTTTCACATAAACAATTTAAAATTTATCTTATTTCAATTAGTTATATTGCTTGTTATAAGTCAATTGAGCAGGTAAAATACACGCCTTGTTTGAAGTCGATATTTATTAATTATCGTTTCATCCTTTAGTTGAGCACATCGGTTTTAACAAACGCATTAATAACAAACAACATTAATTATGTATGTTATCGTTTTGTTTTTACTGACACTTTAATGTTTTAGGAGTAAAAAATGATTTCTGTACAACAGAAGAGCGAAATAGTAAAAGAACACAGCCGTGGCACTAATGATACCGGTTCACCAGAAGTTCAGGTTGCTTTATTAACAGCAAAAATTACTGATCTGACTGAACACTTTAAAGTCCACACACATGATTTCCATTCACGTCAGGGTTTATTAAGAATGGTGAGCAAGCGTCGTAAAATGCTTGATTATCTAAAGAAAAAAGATAGTGAACGTTATCGCTCACTGATTTCTAAATTAGGCTTACGTAAGTAAATCCAATAAATTTAATTTTATAAAGTCCCTGAACCCTGTGTTCACTAGGATCGTTACAGTACATAATTAGTGGATAACGCCTGTTCAGGAACCTACTCAGCCGAATTAACGGAGCAAAAATAGCGTGACACCAATTAAAAGAACATTCCAGTTTGGGCAAGATACAGTCACTCTTGAGACAGGCGAAATAGCACGCCAGGCTTCAGGAGCTGTTATGGTTACCGTCGGGGGAACTTCAGTATTTGTTACTGTCGTTGCCAAGAAAGAAGCCAGAGCAGGTGCCGATTTCTTCCCTTTAACCATTGACTATCAGGAAAAAACATACGCTGCCGGTAAAATCCCAGGTGGATTTTTTAAGCGTGAAGGCCGTCCTAGTGAAAATGAAACTTTAGTTTCACGATTAATTGACCGTCCTTTACGTCCATTATTTCCTAAAGGTTATTATAATGAAGTTCAGGTTATCTGTACGGTTGTTTCATTAAATCCAGATATCGACCCTGATATTCCTGCAATGATTGGTGCTTCAGCCGCTATGTCCCTGGCTGATGTACCATTTAACGGACCTGTTGGTTGCTGTCGTGTGGGTTATATTGATGGTGAATATGCCTTAAACCCATCTCGTGAGCAACTCGATGAGTCAGAACTTGATTTAATCGTTGCTGGTACTGACACTGCAGTTTTAATGGTTGAGTCTGAAGCTGATGAGTTATCAGAAGATGTCATGCTGGGTGCGGTTATGTTTGGCCATGAACAATCAAATATTGTTATTAACGAAATCAATGCATTCGTTGCTGAAGTGGGTAACACAAGATCAGAATACATTGCTGCAGCCGTTGATGAAGACCTTATTAATACCGTTAATGCAGAATGTGAAGCAGCTGTCAGTGAAGCATACAAAGTAAGCGATAAGTTAGAACGCCTTAATAAGCTTGATGACATTCGTGCTGCTTTAATTGAAAAGCTTGCCAGCGCTGATGATGCAAAATGGTCTGATAGTGACCTGTCAGGTGCCTTCTACAAGTTAGAAAAGAAAGTGGTTCGCAGCAGCATCATAGCGGGTAATCCACGTATTGATGGCCGTGATACTAAAACTGTTCGCCCACTACATATTCGTACAGGTGTTCTTGAACGTACTCATGGATCAGCTTTATTTACACGTGGTGAGACCCAGGCATTAGTTGTGACTACCTTGGGTACAGCACGTGATGCGCAAATTATTGATGCCCTTGAAGGTAGTTATAAAGATTCATTCATGCTGCATTATAATTTCCCTCCCTATAGTGTTGGTGAAACTGGCCGTGTCGGCACCCCTAAACGTCGTGAGATTGGTCATGGTCGTTTAGCCAAACGCGGTGTTGCTGTGGTATTACCGACAGTAGAAGAATTCCCATATACTATTCGTGTGGTTTCTGAAATTACTGAGTCAAACGGTTCAAGTTCTATGGCTTCTGTTTGTGGCACCAGTTTATCTATGATGGATGCCGGTGTACCTATTTCATCACCGGTTGCTGGTATTGCAATGGGTTTGATTAAAGAAGATGATGGCTTTGCAGTCTTGACTGATATTCTTGGTGATGAAGATCATCTTGGCGATATGGACTTTAAAGTCGCCGGTACTGAAAATGGTGTTAATGCTCTGCAAATGGACATTAAGATTGAAGGTATCACTAAAGAAATCATGGAAATTGCATTAGCGCAGGCTAAAGATGCTCGTTTAAATATCTTAGGTCAAATGAATGCCGTTATCTCTACAGCTAATACTGATATGTCTGATTTTGCACCTCGCATCTTAACGATTCAGATTAATCCTGAAAAAATACGTGACGTCATTGGTAAAGGTGGTTCAACTATCAAGGCATTAAGTGAAGAGACGGGTGCAAACATAGATATTAATGATGAAGGTGTCGTTAAAATTTCTTCTACTGATAATGCTGCAGCCCAGGAATGTCAACGTCGTATTGAAGAGATTACTCAAGACGTTGAAGTGGGCAAAATTTATAATGGCCGCGTCACTAAGATTATGGATTTTGGTGCTTTTGTTACTATCATTCCAGGTAAAGATGGACTTGTTCATATCTCTCAAATCTGTGAAGAGCGTGTCAATAATGTCACTGATAAACTATCTGAAGGTGAGTTTGTTGACGTTAAAGTACTTGAGATTGATAAGCAAGGTCGCATACGCCTGAGTATGAAGGCAATTGCGGCAGAAGCTGCTCAGGAATCTGCGTCTGCTGAAAGTACTGAAGAGTAATTACTGTACTTTTATCCCTACTGTCAATTTATTTTGATAGTAGGGATTTCTACCAAAATAAATTGATTTCATTTCTTTTACTTATTTCCTCCTATTTAATCTATTCAATTTTCTTTATCCATATTGTAAGTTTTATACTACAAATAATTGCAGACAAATAAGATACAATCAGTTAATATTATCAATAATTTAGTGCATAAAAATTGATAATTGACATAAGCATTCTTTTCTATAAAAGTAAATTAAAATATTATATTATTATGAGTGTCATAAAATGTTATCAAATTCAAGGAATACTTGCTAAAGGCGGTATGGCAACAATTTATATTGCCATGCAGGAATCCTTAAAGCGTCAAGTAGCATTAAAGATTTTAGATCCAAAATTGGATTCTACTTTACTCGAACACTTTCTTGATGAAAGTCGAATTATTGCGTCGCTTAAACATCCCAATATTATTCCAGTATATGATGTTGGCAGAGTGGGTATTCATTTTTATCACTCAATGGAATATCTTGAAGGAGGGGATCTGGAGGCCAGAATAGCTGAAGGCATTGATCCTTCCACTGCATTAGAAATCATACTTGAATTAGCAGATGCACTTTATCTTATTCATAGCCAGGGAATAATACATGGGGATATTAAACCTGCAAATATTGTTTTTCGAAGTGATGATTGCCCTGTACTCACTGACTTTGGTATTTCAAGAAGAACAGAAGTATCAGATTTACAACTTGATAATTCAGATAATATTTTAGCCAGTCCCAGCTATGCATCTCCGGAAATGATGCAAAGACAGAATTTTGATCAAAAGGTTGATATTTACAGTTTAGGAATAATGCTTTATGAAATGCTAGTAGGAGAGAAACCTTATAAGGGCGATACTCACGCTGAGATTGTTGCTAATAGTATCCAACAGGCCATTCCGACTTTACCAGGTGCATTAAAAGCATTACAGCCGTTACTTGATCACATGCTTGCAAAAGATCAGGATGATCGTATTGGCGATGCCCGAATGATTTCCAGATACATTAAAAAATATCTACGTGATCATCCGAATTTAACTAAAGCTCAAATAGAAGATCAGACTGAACTTGAATCATCGAGCAATGGGGATGTTGTCGTAGAATATGTGTCAAACACTGATAAACAAGCGAATATCACATCGTCTAAAACATTACTGCCGATTCTTATTATTCTTTTATCTGCTGATGTTGCACTAGCAATCTGGTACTTTATAATTTAATTTATGGTGATTTTTACAAATAGCTCAGCTTTTTATACCAGGAGAATAGAGGCTGATTATTTATAATTCACATACCTACACATTATTTGAGATTTTTTTATAGTTTATGAAATCTATTGCTGGTTATGATGTTATTAAGCTTCTTGCAAAGGGAGGTATGGCTGCCATTTATCTGGCAGAGCAAACATCATTAAAACGTCAAGTAGTCCTTAAGTTCTTAAACCCCAAACTGGATGAAAAAATCCGGAAACGGTTTATTGACGAAGGTCGTATCATTGCCTCACTTAAGCACCCTAATATTATCACTGTTTTTGATGTTGTCAGTTCCGGTAAGTATGATTTTTTATCAATGGAATATTTACCCGATGGTGATCTTGAATCTCGTTTAATATCAAAACCAGACGTTTATTTTTCTTTAAATATTATCAAAAAAATTTCGGATGCCGTTCACCTGATACACAAACAAGGTATCATACATGGTGATATTAAACCGGCTAATATTTTATTTCGTGGTAAAGATTGTCCGCTACTAACAGACTTTGGTATTTCTCACAGAATTGAACCTAAAAAAGAAGTTGACTTATCACCTGATGATCTCTAGTAAACGCTTAATGAGCAGCGTTCTTGACTTTATCTAATGCTGATTTTTAAAATTCCAGGGAAGCAACTCTTCCAGTTTTTCCACCGTA
>JAHXHI010000311.1 GCA_025656775.1 gamma proteobacterium symbiont of Bathyaustriella thionipta | reverse complement strand
CTGTGATGTGCACCATGACAGAGACCCACCGTGGTCAAAGAGAAAGCCTCAATTTCATTGGATTTTGAGGCTTTTTTTTTGACTTTTTTCTTATTATTAAAAAAATGACTAAAGTTCTGTTTTATGTGGACGCTATGGTCTATAACTGGTTAAATAAGTTTTGTGAGGTAAGTATGGAAATTTCAGGTGTTTCAACGGGAGTTGTCGTTGATACTGCAGCAAAAAGTGCAGATGTTACGACAAACAATGAAGTTGATAAGAAAACTCAAAACGTAGAGTCCCAGACTGAAACTGAATCTAAGGATGCTGTACCTCAGACATCAGAGAATTTGGGTCAGAATATCAAAGTTCAGGTATAGTCACATTTCTCAGTTTGACGTATTTATTTTAAATACTCTATCGTTTTATATTTAGCTTATCTAAATAGAGCGAGGACTTCTGACGCTCTGGTTCTTTTATCTCCTTTGCAACTAATGTTTCTCTGTACCGAAAATTCACTTATTATTGTTGCCCTGCTGTATATTTCTTTTGTAAAGTCAGTTAAATGATTTGATATCAGGACAGGAATCCCTCTGTTAGCTGTTTCTTCTGCCAATGTCGCTAATAGTGTTTGTTGTTCCATAGAAAACCCATTTTTTTCATATTGGAATGATGAGTTACTCTCATTTAGCGGGACGTAGGGTGGGTCACAATAGATCACATCGCCTTTTTTGGCATTTTCCATTGTTGTTGTGTAATCACTTACTAAAAATTTTGCATGGATTGTTTTGTCAGCAAATAATCGCATTTTTTTTCTCGGCAATGTGACCTTTTTATAACTACCGACAGGGACATTAAATTGTCCACTTTTGTTATATCGACATAGACCATTATAGCCATGCTTGTTTAAGTACAAAAATAATGCTGCACGAAGTTTTTTACTTTTAGTTTTATTAAAACGCTCTCTAAATGCATAATATTTCTCCGGTGTATTATTTTCACTGATGAAATATTTTTCACAGTATTTTATAAATTTATGATTATCTGTCTGTAACTGATGGTATAGGTTAATGAGATCTGAATTTGTGTCACAAATTAAATTTTCTTTAAAATTTGTGTTCAGAAATACTGCTGCAGAACCGCAAAAAGGTTCTACTAATCGCTCACCTTTTGGCAAAATATGTGTGATCCTGTCGATGATACTTCTTTTATTTCCAGCCCATTTTAAAAAGGGTTGAATCACTTTTATTTCATTATGAGGAGAATTATTCACAGATCTTTTATATAAACCGCTGAGTTTCGTTGATAGTTGTATAAGGCTTGTTTTTCACTCGGTAAATCTTGTAAGGAATTCTTACTGAAACCATGTTCGATAAACCAGTGAGTGGCCTGAGTAGTCAGGATAAATACTTGTTTGAGCCCTTTATCTTTCGCTTCTTTGCAGATACGACTAAATAATTTTTCGCCAAGACTCTGTGACTGATATTCAGCTGCGATTGCTAAACAGGCGAGCTCTGCCTGATTTTTATTTTCAGAAATATAAAGTGCACCACAACCTATGATTTGTTGTTCACGCTCGATAACATAAAAATTACCTATTTCAGTTTCAAGTCGTTCTCGTGAGCGTTTGACTAACATACCTGAACGTTCTAGTGGCTTTATTAAGTCTATAATCCCATTCACATCTTCAATCGTTGCTAAACGTATATCTTCGAGATGATCAGTACTGACGAGTGTGCCAATTCCTCTCTGAGTAAATAACTCCTGTAAAAGAGCTCCTTCAATATTACGATCGATAATATGAACTCTTTTAACGCCCATTTCATTAGCAAGGCTAATGCGTTGATAGTGGCGGATTATGTCACTGTACTCTGCTTTAGTTTCAGTGATAATTTTTTTGAGTTCTTGTGTCGTGACTTCATGTAATAAATTGTTATCTTTATCGAAAATGCCCTGTGTGTCGTCTATAAATATTAATTTGTCTGCATTAAGTTCAATTGAGCTTTGTGTCGCAACATCTTCGCCATTTAGATTAAAAATCTCTCCAGTAGGAGAATAACCAATTGGAGAAAGTAATATGACATCACCAGCACTCAGTGAATGTTTGATTGAAGTGGTATCAATTTTTCTGATATCACCTGTGTGTAAATAATCCACACCATCAATTATTCCTTTTGGTTTTGCGGTTACATAGTTGCCTGAAATGATATTCATCTGTGAACCAGCCATCGGTGTATATTTTAGACTGGTTGAAAAGAGTGCCTCAATGTTTATCCGAATACTGCCGGAAACTTCCTTAACTACTTGCATAACCTGAGTGTCGGTAATACGCAAACCCTGGAAGAAATCAGTACGGATACTTGATTCGACAAGACGCTTTTCAATTTGATTTCGCGCACCATGTACCAGAACTAATTTGACACCCAGACTGTTGAGTAAGGTAATGTCATGTACCAGTGATGGAAATTCATTATCTGCTAACACATCGCCACTGAAATAAATAACAAATGTTTGTTTTCGAAAGGCATTAATGTAGGGTGCTGCATTTCGGAACCATTGAACAAAGTCAATTTCCGCTTTACTGGGTAAAGAAGTGCTGAGTAAATTTGTGTTAGAATTGGCCATAATTATTGATTATATCATTATGCTATTTTCATTTCCTGAACAATTAAAATTTTCTTTGTGGACTTTTCACTCATTATGTCACTATCTTTTTCTGATTTATTTGCTTTAATTGCCTACTTATCTATTGTTATGGCCATCGGTCTGTATTTTTCTCGAAAAAATACCAGCACAGAAGAATATTTTGTTGGTGGTCGCTCCTTTTCCGGATGGGTAATTGGTTTAAGTCTTGTTGGTACTTCAATTAGTTCCATTACCTTCCTTGCTTATCCTGGTGATGCTTATAAAACAGCCTGGATACGCTATTTGCCAAATTTAATGCTGCCCGTTGCAATCTTTGTTGCTGCCTATGTTTTTCTGCCTTTTTTTCGTCGGGGCAATACCATTACTGCCTATGAATATCTGGAACATCGATTTGGTCCATCAATACGAGTATATGGTGCGTTAACTTTTATTTTAGGTCAATTAGTACGAATCAGTCTTATATTATACCTTCTTTCCTTATTAATTCATGAACTCACTGGTTTATCGCCTGAAATGTCAATCATTTTAGGCGGAGTGTTTGTTGCAGTCTATACGATTGTTGGTGGTATTGATGCTGTAATCTGGACTGATGTATTACAGACCATTGTGTTAATGCTTGGCGGCTTGTTTTGTCTGACTGTGATTATTACTAGTCTGCCTGGTGGTTTAGAACAGATCCTCAATATTGCTACAGAGCATGGAAAATTAGCTTTTTCTGAATTAAAAGATGGACAACTTGTTCCGCTTGAATGGTCTTTTTCACTACAAGACAAAACCGGCTCTATGCTTTTATTACTTGGCTTAACGGCATGGTTAACAGAATACAGTGCTAATCAAAATACTGTTCAGCGTTTTTGTGCCTCTAAAAGTGATAAAGAGGCGCGTAAGGCGATGTTTGTTTGTGCTTTCACCAGTTTACCCATATGGGCATTTTATATGTTTTTGGGTACAGCACTGTATGTTTTCTTTCAAGTGTTTCCTACCGAAACAGCCTCTCAAATTTTAAATGGCGAACAAAAAGCTGAACAAATATTACCCTATTTTATTAATCATTATTTACCATCTGGTATCGCAGGGATTGTTATTGCTGCGGCACTGGCTGCTGCAATGTCATCATTGGACTCCAGCATTAATGCCATATCTACGGTGTCTATTGTTGATATTTATAAGCGTTTTTCCTGTACTGATAAAGGGCAGGAAAAAGAGGACAAACATTATTTGCTCGTGGCTAAATTAATTGCAGTGTTTGTTTCTGGAATTATGATTTTTGGTGCCATGCTGTTAATGAATGCAGAAACAAAAACCTTACAGGATACGGCCACTATTTTAGTTTCGATTATTTCTGGTGGTGTGTTAGGTATTTATTTATTAGGTTTTTTTACTAATCAGGGTGATGCAAGAGCTGTCTGGAGTGGCTTGATCCTTACAGCTTTGTTTACTATATGGACTATTTTAGCTAAAAAGGAACTATTACCAGACGGCTGGATACTTCCATTTGATCTTTACTACACTGCTATTATTGGTAATTTATTGATGTTTGTTGTTGGTTTTATTGCGGCTCGATTTATTTTTCAGCGTCAATCAGCTGTTGGAGAATTTTCAGTTTGGGGCAAGCAATAACTTCAATAGAAATAAAGGATTATATGCTTAAAAACTAAAGCCCGGCTATTTTTATTCCTCATTAGCTAATATAATATTAAAAAATTACCACTAGTGGACTGATAATAACTATCTAGTACTGACAACTGACTTCTTTTTAAGGACTTTTTATGCCTGAATACCGTTCAAGAACGACCACTGCCGGCAGAAATATGGCAGGTGCAAGAGCACTATGGCGTGCCACTGGAATGAAAGATGATGATTTCCAAAAGCCGATTATTGCCATTGCCAACTCATTTACCCAATTTGTTCCTGGCCATGTTCATTTAAAAGACATGGGGCAGTTAGTGGCTAGAGAAATCGAAAAAGCAGGTGGTGTTGCAAAAGAATTTAATACTATTGCGGTGGATGATGGTATTGCTATGGGACATGATGGTATGTTGTATAGTCTGCCATCCAGAGAAGTTATTTCAGATGCCGTTGAATACATGTGCAATGCCCATTGTGCTGATGCCCTGGTTTGTATTTCCAATTGTGACAAGATAACACCGGGAATGCTTAATGCCTCCTTACGTTTAAATATACCTGTGGTTTTTGTCTCTGGCGGGCCCATGGAATCGGGCAAAGTGGTGATGCATGGCAAAGAAGTGCATCTTGATCTGGTTGATGCCATGGTTTCCGCAGTTGATGATAACGTCAGTGATGCTGATACGGATATTATGGAACGTTCTGCCTGTCCTACCTGCGGCTCCTGTTCAGGTATGTTTACCGCAAATTCCATGAACTGTTTAACTGAAGCTTTGGGGTTATCGTTACCGGGTAATGGTTCATTACTGGCTACCCATGCTGATAGAAAAGAATTATTTCTTGAGGCAGGACGTAAGATTGTCGGTCTGGCTAAGCGCTATTATGAACAGGATGATGAATCTGTCTTGCCACGTAATATTGCCACCTTTGAAGCTTTTGAAAATGCCATGAGTCTTGATATTGCCATGGGCGGTTCGACCAATACCATTTTGCATTTACTGGCTGCTGCCCAGGAAGGTAAAGTTCCGTTTACTATGGATGACATTGACAGACTGTCCAGAAAAGTACCGAATTTATGTAAAGTTGCACCCAGCACTCAAAAATACCATATGGAAGATGTTCATCGCGCCGGTGGTGTGATGGCCATTATGGGTGAGTTATCCAGAGCAGGTTTATTGAATACGGATGTGAATATGATTCATAGTCATTCAATGGCTGATGCTATCGAACATTATGATATTACGGTTTCTGATAATAGTGATATTAGACAAATGTTTATGGCAGGTCCTGGCGGCGTACCGACACAGGAAGCTTTTAGTCAGTCTAAGCGCTGGCCCAGTCTGGATGATGATCGCAATGAAGGCTGTATCCGTAACAAGGAACATGCTTATAGTCAGGACGGTGGTCTGGCGGTGCTTTACGGCAATATTGCCATAGATGGTTGTGTAGTTAAAACCGCAGGAGTGGATGATTCTATTTTATGTTTCACTGGCCCTGCGCGAATATTTGAGAGTCAGGATTCAGCTGTTGCGGCTATTTTAGATAATCAAATTAAAGCCGGTGATGTGGTTATTATCCGTTATGAAGGCCCTCGTGGTGGTCCAGGAATGCAGGAAATGCTTTATCCTACCAGTTATCTGAAATCCAAAGGTTTAGGTAAGGCTTGTGCGCTATTAACCGATGGTCGTTTTTCTGGCGGAACATCGGGTTTATCGATTGGCCATGCTTCACCTGAAGCGGCAGAAGGTGGTGCCATTGGTTTAATTGAAGAAGGTGACCTGATCGCTATTGATATCCCAAACCGTAAAATTGATGTTAAGCTCAGTGATGTTGAATTAGAGCAGCGCAGAACAACAATGGAAGCCAAAGGGGATAATGCCTGGCAGCCGGGAAACAGAGTTCGTCATGTAAGTCAGGCACTACAGGCTTATGCCGCCATGACCACTTCAGCCTCACGGGGTGCGGTACGAGATGTTACCCAGTTGAAGCGTAAGTTTTAACAAAAAAACCGACCAGTCTTTAATTATAACTGGTCGGTTTTTTGTTTCATAATATGTAGTAGATAAAGAAAAAAATAAATACTATCGAGGTGATTATGGCAACAGAAGCTGCAATTGAACGTCGGGAACATCCCAGACATCCTATTAATCTTGAAGTGTTTGTGTCTCCCATAAAAGTGACTAATGTGAGACTGGAATCCAAAATTATAAATATGAGTTTATTAGGCTGTGCAATTGAGCCAAATTCTTATTCATTCAAAGAAAATGAAAAGCTCGCTATCTGTTTTGTTGCTTCAAGAGAGCAATGCAGCATGTCAACAATAATTCAGGCAGAAGTTGCGCATATCTGTGATGAATACATTGGCCTCTGCTTTGACTCTCTGGGTGATGATGTGATTGAACTTCTGAGAGAACTTCTGAAAGAAGCAAAATATTTTTGAGTTTAAAGTTGATATTTGTTACACGGCAGTTAAGCCGTTTAATGAAATACCAACTTATCCGTTTATAAAATTATAATCTGTTCCAGTTAGCCTTTTTCTGTCCCGAGCGAAGCTTTGGGAAAATTAAGCCCAGAATCATACCTCCAAATAAAACACCTGCTCCAGTCATAAACCATTCCTGATCACTATTATCTTCAAGTGTTTGATATTCTTGTTTTATCAAACGGTTTTCGGCTTCAATTTTAACCAGTTCATTTCTGAGTTGATCATTTTCAGCTTCAAGCTGCATGGGGCGAGCGGCGATTTTTTTCAGTTTTGCTAATTCAACATTTAAAACTTCTTTATTTGAGAGTAATTCTTTTTCAGAGCTGCTGAGAGTATCTCGCTCGCTTTTTATCGTGCTGAGTTCAGTTTTCATGGTATCGTACTTTTCTTTCATCTGAACGACACTCTGTTGAGCTTCAGCTAATAATGTTTTTGCAACGGGGGTGTTAATAAGAAAACGACTGAGTACCCAGCCTTCTACACCCTGAGGTGTTTTTGCTCGGGTATAGCCTGAATCTTGCTCCAGGATAGAAAGAGGAGTACCACTTTTTATTATTTTTATAATCTTAAAACTATTACCTTTACCTGAGCGCATATTGATGACTAATTCATCACTGACATATTGTACTTTTGCGGATGCCGTTGTACTGAAAAATAGAGTACTGAAAAACAGTGAAAAAAGAGTAAAAACAAATACACTTTTAGAGGAAATTTCCATATTGAGTCCTTAACAGATAAAACTTATGAGTATAACGAATACAACTGAAGTGCTATTATCCTTAATTCTTTCGCTGAATGCTACTAATTGAATGATTCTTGTAAATATTCAGAAGGATCAGAATAAAAAAACAAACCAATTTGACTGCCATTGACTCGTGTTACCTTGGCGGCTATGACAAAGCTATTTTGGTTATGATTAAGAGGCAAGTGGATATTAACATCATCAAGCTTAGACAATGATGCACCGGATACATTACTTAGCATCATACCACCTTGACCGATATTAACAGCCGTACCTTTAGCTCGTTTCTGGTTCGCTAACTCTATACTAACTGGAAAGTTGACGCTAATTCGATTGTTTTGTCTGTGCTCATGAGAACTATACATGATTGATAATCATCCCTGGTAAATTTTTATAACCTCTCTCTGTAAATGATAGAACATTTTTGTTGATTAATCATCATGCTAAAGTGTTTTATGCTACTTGATTCTCAGTGTTTTAAACTTTGGAAAATGTGATTATTTATCGTTATTAAGTTTGCACATTAAAAAGCCATCTGTAATAAGATGGCTTTTGGGGTGTATTTGAGCAATTTTACTGTAAGTGATATTCACCTGCCATTTCATTATAAATAAATACTTCATGTTGATCTGAACCAGAAGCTGTTGGTTTACTTCCCATATATTGATTGACATCAGCAACACTGCTCAGTTCTGGTTGCTCAAAGTCAGCTGGGTTGACATATTCTTCAAATTCATAACTCCAGACGGCAGTTTTATTATGGTCATCGTGTAAACTGATAATGCCTGGAGTTCCACTTTTTCTATATTCGCCGACATTAAAAATATCCGCAGATTCGGGATGAATAATATTATACAATTCAACGTCAGAGCGTGGTTCAGCCTGTGCTATACCTGCTATGGCAACCGATGTAAAAAGAGCTGAAGTTAAGACTGTTTTTAAAGTTTTCATGATTATGTTCCTTTTTTGGGTTTTCTTAATATTTTTATTAAGTATGTATTTAGTTTAAAGGAACCATATTATTAATCTGTTCGTATTGATACGTGAACTGCTTCGGCTTATACGTAATTTAAGTTGTTAATTCTCTATATGTGGCTGCAAAGGCTGTAATTGCCTTGTCCAAATCTTCTTTTGTATGGGCTGCTGATATTTGAGTACGTATTCTTGCCTTACCCTTTGGTACCACAGGAAAAAAGAAGCCGATGGCATAAATACCATGCTCCAGTAATTTCTGTGACATTTTTTGTGCTAATACCGCATCACCCAACATGACGGGTACAATGGGATGATCACCCGAAGCAATATCGAAGCCGGCCTGTTTCATTCCGGCACGAAAATAACGAGTATTTTCTTCCAGACGATCACGCAGTTGTGTTGATGCACTGAGCATATCAAGTACTTTAATTGTGGCCGCACAGATTGCCGGAGCCAGGGTGTTGGAAAATAAATAAGGGCGGGAACGCTGACGCAGCATATCAATAATTTCCTGTCGACCTGAAGTGTAACCTCCAGAGGCTCCCCCTAAAGCTTTACCAAATGTACCGGTAATAATATCAACACGATCCATTACGCTATGATATTCATGTATGCCTCGACCTGTTTTACCCATAAAACCAACAGCGTGACAATCATCATGATGTACCATGGCATCATATTGATCAGCCAGATCACAAATTTTATCTAATTGTGCCACTGTGCCATCCATAGAAAATACACCATCAGTGGTAATTAAAATTCTTCGGGCACCCGCTGCTTTAGCCTCTTTTAACTTGGATTCCAGATCAGTCATGTTATTATTTGTATAGCGGTAACGTGCTGCTTTACATAAACGTACACCATCGATAATTGAAGCATGGTTCAATTCATCAGAAATAATGGCATCTTCTTTGGTTAAAATTGTCTCAAATAATCCGGTGTTTGCATCGAAACAGGCCGCATATAGAATGGTATTTTCCATACCAAGAAAATGACTGACTTTATTTTCTAAGGTTTTATGAATGGTCTGTGTACCACAGATGAAACGTACTGAAGAAAGCCCAAATCCCCATTGATCATAACTGTCTTTTGCTGCCTGAATGACTTCAGGATTGTTGGCCAAACCCAGATAATTATTAGCACACATATTGATAACCTCACTGCCGTCAGCAAGGGTAATATCATTTTTTTGATCAGAGGCAATGACTCGCTCGTTTTTCCATAAGCCGGCTGACTTGATTTCGGCCAGATCACTGGTCAGACTTTCTTTAGCACTTTTAAAGCTCATAATTATGTTCCTGTTTTAAAACTCTAGAATGATTCACTATAGTTCTGGTTATTAATCCCAGCTGAGAACCACCTTACCGGAATGACCGGAACGCATGACATCAAAGCCTTTCTGGAAGTCTGTATAATGGTATCGGTGAGTAATAATTTTTTCTAAAGGAATACCACTTTGTACCATCATGGTGCCTTTATACCATGTTTCAAAAATTTCACGCCCATAAATTCCTTTAATATAGAGTCCTTTAAAAACCACCTGGTCCCAGTCAATGCCCGTGCCTTCAGGCATAATGGCCAGCATCGCTATTTTTCCGCCATTAATCATATTACTGAGCATGTCTGTGAATGCATGGGGTGAACCGGACATTTCCATACCGACATCAAAACCTTCAAGAATGCCCAGGCTGCGCATAAAGTCTTTCGATATGGGCCCGTCATTAACATTAAGAGGAATGGCTTTGGGTACGATTGTTTTTACCAGGTCCAGTCGATACTGGTTCAGATCAGTAATCACTATATTACGCGCACCGGAATGTGCAGCAACCATTGCCGCCATAATGCCAATAGGACCGGCACCGGTGATTAACACATCTTCACCAACCATATTAAATGATAGTGCCGTGTGTACTGCATTACCGTAGGGATCAAAACAGGCCAGAACTTCTGTGGGGATTTTACAATTTGGACGAAAGACATTTTTTGCAGGGATGGATAAATACTCAGCAAAACAACCGGTACGGTTAACACCGATACCAATAGTGTTTGGGCAAAGATGTCGTCTGCCTGCCAGACAATTTCGACAGCGCTCACAGACAATATGTCCTTCACCGGATACAATATCGCCAATATTTAACTCAGTGACATTGGCTCCGATTTCTACAATTTCACCCGCAAATTCATGACCAATGGTCATAGGCACCGGTATCGTTTTCCGAGCCCAGGCATCCCAGTTGTAAATATGGATATCAGTGCCGCAAATAGCTGTTTTGTGAATTTTTACCAGAACATCATTATTGCCTACTTCAGGGATGGGGACTTCTTCCAGCCATAGACCTTCTTCGGCATGTTTTTTTACTAAAGCCTTCATTGTATTCATTATATTATGCTTATTATAGTGAGTGAAATTATAAATCAACCGCTAGTTTAGCATAACATAAGTCGTGATAATGAGAAGCGCAGATATAATAAAATGCAATTTACCAGTAGCGTACTCTGCCGGTATCCAGATGAATAAAATCAGAGCGACGATAATAACCAACGCCACCCACTTTCATTGCTATGGCAGTATCTCTTAATATTTTAGTATCGACACCTTTTAAACGAATATCAATTGCTTTACCCTGCATATGTAAGCTGCGTTTTGCAACACCATTGCTTTTACCACGAAGTTTTGCGTTAGTTTTTGGGGAACGATAGCCGGAAATAACTTCGAAGTGTTGTTCAACGCCCGTTTGTTGTTGTAACAGATAAAGGGCATCCAGTAAGCGAATATCAATATCATGAATATCGCCCGTACGAAAATCACCAAGAAATTGATTAATTTTATTTAAAGCAGGAGTAAGGTGTGATTCACCATCATGATAGATAATGGATAAATTATTGCCTGTGTGAGTATGATAAAAAGAAAGCTCTCGCTGACTTTCAGAGCTCATCTTTTTAGCAAATGATGTTGCTGAAAAAGGTAATGTTAAAGTGCCAATAGTAAAAATACGGTAACTATTCAGCATAAATTTAAAAAAAATTGAAAAAAAAAGCTTGACAGAAAAGTTATGTAATTTATTAAAACCGACATGTCTATGC